>CAZABU010000006.1:0-31812 GCA_964483225.1 uncultured Ruminococcus sp.
AACCTGTGACCCTCTGCTTGTAAGGCAGATGCTCTCCCAACTGAGCTAACCTTCCTTGCTGAACGCTTAACTATTATAACAGAGAAAAATCTGTTTGTCAAGTACTTTTTTCAAAAAAAATAAAAAAATTTCTAATTGAGAAAATTTGCATTAAAAAAGGCCCGTGTAGCGAGCCTTTTTTGTACGATATCAAAGAGATTCCAGCGCAAATACCACCCATTCCTGCTCCTCGAGGAGCGCGGATATCTTATCAGGTGAGGTGGAAAAGTCGGAATTGAACACGTTTGCCTCTATTCCCACGTTGCCGGATACGTTGCTTCTCGGTGCTGTAACCTGGATATCTCCAACGCGCAAATGTGCCTTCAGAAAATCTATGGTGCGGCGCACGTCCTTATCGGACACTATCTCAACGTAAATGCCGAAGCGGCTGTATTTCTTATTTATTCTGTATTCAAGGAAATGCACCACCGTTACGGTTATTATAGCCAATGCCGCTGCAATAAGCGCGCCCTCGTAGAAGCCCGCACCCAGCGCAAGTCCGATAGCCGCAGCACTCCAAAGTCCCGCCGCCGTGGTGAGTCCGGTTATCTGGAAGCGTCCTTTAAGCAAGATAGTACCAACGCCGAGGAAGCCTATGCCCGAAACCACCTGAGCCGCAACGCGAAGAGGATCACCGGCCAGGCCGAGCACCTCCACCGAATAGAAACCAATGAGTGATGCCAGCGTCGCGCCAAGGCACACGAGGATATGCGTTCTCATTCCCGCAGCTCTGCCCTGCTTTCCGCGCTCAAGTCCTATTATTCCTCCGATTATCATAGCGAGGACAAGCCTTATAGCGACCGTCCATATGTTAAAATCACGAAGAAACGCAACAAATGCCTCCATCTCAGACCTCCTCTGCCATTCCGTCGTAGCAAATTTTTATTGATATATTCGCGCTCGCGGCATAATCCGAAACAAGCTTCTCTGCCGCCGCCCTATCACCTATGATCTCTCTGCCGTGATGATTGAAGCGCAGAGCCGATGCGCCGCGGGATATGGCATACTCGCAGACCGCATTTACCGGATGGTGACCGGTTTCCATTATAAGATAATCCCCGGCACTGACAAGCCCGTCAAGCTCCGCAGGCTCCGCGAGGTCACCAGAGAAGATCAGACGCTTTCCTTCATATTCTATAAGGAAGGAATAAGAGCGCCAGCCCGCCGTACCGTCCTCGCCGAGATGGCGGTTATGCATAGCGGTAACACGCACGTTTTCATCCTCATAGATAACTCCGTCCTCTACCCTATGCTCATTTAGCTTGAAAATGAACTTATTATTCTTCTCAGCACTTCCGCAAGCGATGGTCTTTATGGCCTCGAGCACGTCCATATCAGGGAAATAAAGCTCTAGAGTATTGTCGTTCACAAGGGGAGTCTTATAACGCCAGACCAGCTTACGAAGGCAGGCAAGAAGATTTGCCAGGCCGCCAACGTGATCAAGATGAGGGTGAGAAACAAAAACCGCGCGAGTCTTCGTCACGTCCATTCCCGCGGTATAAGCAGTATGTACGCAGCACTCGCCCGCATCAAACCAATAATATACTCCGCCAACCTCAAGGACAAGTGAGCAATGATGCATTCCCGCCATGGGCTCGGTACCGGAGCAGGTGCCGAGAAAATGAATTCTTGCCATACTTATAACAACCTCCGATAAAAACAATATACACATTATACAACATACAAACCAAAAATTCAATACGTTTTGGACAATTTACAAAAAATATTTTATGCGCAGGAAACGCACGAAAAGGGACGTATCTTTTGCAGAAATTTTATAAAGCGGCGGTGTTGACAAAAAATAAATAGCGTGCTAAAATATAAGAAACGCATGCCATCATAAAGGTGCAATTAATCTTCGCTGTATATACTAAGGAGAGATATATGAAACCCGAAAACAAAAAACGAATTTCGACAGAAACCCTGGTAATGAGCGCCCTTATGACGGCGTTGGTCATCATCTTCCAGCTGTTGGCCACCTATACAGCCTTCTTCGGCCCCTTCTCCACGGCAATGGCTCTGATCCCTATCGTTATCGGAGCGGCAATGTGCGGCGTATGGGTCGGCGGCTGGCTTGGACTTGTGTTTGGAATCGTAGTGCTTGCCACCGGCGGTGCCACCTTCTTCCTCACGTTCAATATCCCGGGTACTATCATAACCGTCCTCGTCAAGGGTGCGGCCTGCGGACTTGCCGCAGGAGCGGTCTACAAGCTGCTTGAAAAGAAGAATCAGACTCTGGCAGTTATCGCTTCCGCTATCACCTGCCCCGTTGTCAATACCGGCGTATTTCTGCTGGGCGGCGCGGTGTTCTTCCTCGATTATGCCAAGGAGATAGCCGCAGCACTCGGTAGCGATGCTACCGGTATGGGCGTATTCTTCACTCTCGCCTTTGCTAACTTCCTCTTCGAGCTTGGAATGAACGCGGTGCTCAGCCCCGTCATCGTGAAGATACTGAACCTCCGCAAAAGCGCAGCTCGCTCGTAATCCTGATCCGAATACGTTTTAATCTGCATATTTTCGCCATTATGCGCTGAAAATTCTTATAATACCACATAGGGTCGGAACGAAAGCTTCGACCCTATAAATTTTTTCGGAGAAAAAGCGAAAAAAGGACTTGACAAAAGAGATTCCCTCTGCTATAATAATATGGCAAACAAAATCTGGTGACGTAGCCAAGTGGTAAGGCCCCGGTCTGCAACACCGTTATCCGCCGGTTCAAATCCGGCCGTCACCTCCAGAGAACGAAGCGCCCCAAACAGGGGTGCTTTTTTCGTTCTCTGGAGGTGACGATCTCGCTTTGTACACGCCTCTGCCAGCCTTCGGCGCAGCAGAATCCGGTTCACATACCCCGCCCGAAGCTCGCTCGCGCGCAGAGTTTATAGCCGCGCATTCTTTGGATTAATATAAAAAACGCGCGTTAACATATTGACATGCGTTCCTGTTTATGGTATAATCATAGTGCAAAATTAAAACATAATATGGAGGAAAGAATGAAAAAAATTATAGCAATCATACTTTGTGTTGCGGCTATCTTCTCGGTCAGCGCCGTCGTTGCATTCGCGGACACCACCCCCGTAGAGCCCGAGGCGACTCTTGACGAGCTGTTCGCAACCTATTACAACGGCGGTGTGTACACCAGAACTACTGCCATCTACGTCAATGACACAGCGTCTGCGGCAAACGCCTTCCACGGTGCGGTGGTTACTGGCAAGGTTACCTATTTCAACGAAAACACCCTTTGGATGAACACCAACTCCGGATACACCGGTGCCAACGACGTTGAGTATCCCACCGAGCACTTCTATTATCGTGCAAGCGAAGATAAGTTTGTCAACTATACTATCACCGAGGGGGATGTACGCTTCTATACGATGAAGTATTTTGATGGCGCTGACACGTCCGTGTGGAGCAAGGACGGCTTCGTTTGGACTACCGAAGACTCAGATACCATCGAGGCAGTTCTCGGCTTTGCGGCATCCTGCTTCACCAACGTAGATAAGACCACCGGCGAGGAGTACGTAGAGCTTACCAAGGCTACCGTTCATAAGAGCGGCGACGGTCTCGTATTCAGACTCTACGCGACAAACAACGATAAGATGGGTACTACTCTCGTAGGTAACGAGCTCGTAGTAGCCGAAACCGTTGTTACCACCGGTATCGACGGTATGCAGGCGGCTATCAACGCTAAGGTAGCAAACTAAATTCAAATCACAGGAAAGCACCGTTGGCAAATTCCAACGGTGCTTTTTCAGGCTCGCGCTCTATAATATTATGGTAGATTTCTGAAATTTCGGGCACCGGAATTTGTATAATTAAAATACAATTTCATGCATATTTATTCACTCGATTCTGCATAACTATATTAAAATAATATTTTTTCGCAAAAAATGCAAAAAAATTCAAAAAGGGCTTGACATTCGAAAAAAAACGAGTATACTATATGTATCCAAAAAAATTGTTAGGAGAAATCACGATGAAACTCAAAAGAATCCTCGCACTTGTACTCGTTGTCGTACTGTGCGTTGGAATGGTTGGCGCGCTCACCAGCTGCGGCGAGACCAATTATGCAAAGGACAACACTAAGGTAAAGATCGGCCTTTCCGGTCCTCTTACAGGCGGCGCTTCCGTTTACGGAATCGCAGTTTACAACTCTGCAAAGCTTGCTGTTGAGGAGATTAACAAGGTGTCTATGGACGCTCTCGGCTTCCAGTTCGAGCTTGATATGACCGATGACAAGCATGACCCTACTCTCGTTGCTGACAACTATGCTAAGCTCTACGAGTCCGGCATGCAGATCTCTCTCGGTACCGTTACCACCAAGCCCGGTCTCGAGTTCAAGGAGTTCTCTCATGACGATAACGTATTCGTTATCACTCCCTCCGCTACCGGCGACGATATCCCCGAGTATGACAACGCATTCCAGATGTGCTTTGCAGACTCCAACCAGGGTGCAGTTTCCGCAGAGGTGTTCAACGAGACCTACAAGGGCAAGAAGATCGGTGTATTCTTCAAGTCTGACGACGAGTACTCCGTAGGTATCACCAATCAGTTCAAGGCTAACCTTGACGCAGATCTGAAGGCTACTCTCGTTGAGACCTCCTTCAAGGGCACCGAGGCTGACTTCGCTACTCAGGCTAACGCTCTCAAGGATTGCGACGTTATCTTCCTCCCCATCTACGTTGAGCCCGCATCTCAGATCATGACTGCGTCCAAGTCCGTTGCCGGCTTCAAGGCTACCGTATTCTACGGCTGCGACGGTCTTGACGGTATCGACGGCTCCATCGAGAACTTCGATCTCACTTCCATTCCCGCAAAGGTATCCTACCTCACTCACTTCACCACCGGTGCCACCGAGGGTGCAGCAGCAGAGTTCATTGAGAAGTACAACGATACCTACGACGAGGCTAAGGAGCCCCTCAACCAGTTCGGCGCTTCCGCTTACGACTGCGTATGGGCTATCTACGAGGCACTTCTCGTAGCTAAGGAGAACGGCAAGAAGTTCGACGTTACCACCTCTCCCTCCGACTACTGCGACATTCTCACCGAGGTATTCACCAGCGATGACTTCGTGTTCCACGGCATCACCGGTGCTCCCGCTGAGGGAAATACTGAGGGTAAGTCCAACATCTCTTGGGATGACAACGGTTGCGTAACCAAGGATCCCCTTGAGTACGTTGCTAAGGAGCTTACTGCAAACTAAGCTTTACTTAAACAGGAATATTTTCAAGCGATTTGCTGACGCGGATTTTTTCGCGTCGGCAAATTGTCGTAATATGAAAAGGTAAAATTTTATGGATTTTATTATCACTTTGGTAAACGGAATCAGCCTTGGCGGTATTTATGCTATGATCGCGCTGGGCTACACGATGGTTTACGGTATTGCCAAAATGCTTAATTTCGCCCACGGCGACGTTATAATGGTCGGCGGCTACACGGTGCTGGTATTCCTTGCGATAAACCCCATTCTCGCCATCATCTTCTCCGTCGTCTTCTGTACCCTGCTGGGTATCCTGATCGAGAAGGTGGCCTATAAGCCCCTGCGCGGAGCCTCTCCCCTGGCGGTGCTTATTACCGCGATCGGCGTGAGCTACCTGCTCCAGAGCCTTTCTCAGATCATTTTCGGCTCGGCTGCGAAGTACGTTATCATCGCTGAGCTTGGCAATCTTACCATCGGTAAAATATCTATCAGCTGGGCAACCGTTATAACCCTTATCTCTACCGTGATCATAATGGCTGCGCTCAGCCTCTTTGTCAAATATACAAAGACCGGTCGCGCGATGGTTGCGGTTTCGGAAGATAAGGATGCAGCCCGACTTATGGGTATCAACATCAACTTTATCATCACCATCACCTTCGCTATCGGCTCGGCTCTTGCGGCGCTCGCAGGCGTGTTCAGCCTTCTGCGCGTACCCTCGATAACTCCTACTTACGGTGCCCTGCCAGGTATCAAGGCGTTCACCGCGGCGGTTATCGGCGGCATTGGCTCTATCCCCGGTGCTATGCTGGGCGGAATCCTGCTTGGGGTCATCGAGTGCATCTGCAACTCCATCCCCGCCATAGCTCCCTACACCATCGCCATCGAATTCTCCATACTTATAATAATTCTGCTGGTTAAGCCCACCGGCTTCCTCGGCAAGAAAAGGAGGGAGAAGGTATGATGAATGCATTTCTCGAAAAGCTGAAGACCGTGAAGTGGAAGCACTTCGTGAACTATATCGCCATCGGTGTGGTCGCCCTTATCTTCTCCGTGCTTACCCTTGCCGGTGCGCTCCCCCAGTCTACCCTTTTCCTTCTTGAGAAGATCACGATGAATATTATCCTCGCCGTGTCGCTGTCCCTTGTAGTCGGCTTCCTCGGTGAGCTTTCCCTTGGCCACGCCGGATTTATGTGCATCGGCGCATATATGGGCGGTAAGATGGCATGTCTTATGGGCGAGATCGTAGACGGAAAGGGCGTTCTTTCCTTCCTCGTAGCCCTCATCGTAGGTGCTGCTATCGCAGGCGTATTCGGATTCATTATCGGTCTGCCCGCCCTTCGTCTGAAGGGTGACTATCTCGCAATCGTCACTCTGGCCTTCGGTGAAATCGTCAAAACGATATTCGAAAACACCGGCGTGGAGAGCTTCGGCGGCCCCATGGGTCTGCGTACCCCCCGATTCGATAAGCAGTATCTGTTTATAATCGGCTTCGTGCTGGTGCTTCTCACCATTTTCGTTATCCAGAACCTCATCCGCTCAAAGCACGGCCGAGCCATAACGGCTATCCGCGACAACGAGATCGCGGCTAAGGCTACGGGTATCAACGTAACCAAGTACAAGCTCGTTGGATTTATCATTTCCGCGGCCTTTGCAGGCGTTGCCGGCGTATTCTACAGCTTTGCCAATTCCACCGTCAGTGCCTCGGTATTTGATTACAACTACTCTATTGAGATACTGATAATGGTCGTTCTCGGTGGAATGGGTAACGTCAGCGGCGCCATACTTTCTGCCACCGTTATCACCTACGTGAACACCCAGCTTCAGACTGTGCTTACGGGAGATCTTGCGGTGCTCAAGGATATTATCTACGCGCTGATCCTCGTGCTTATCGTCATTTACAATAACGCACCCGCCCTCAAGAGCTTCAGAGAAAGGTACAATCTGCGTACCGCCATAGCAAAGCTGTTCAAGATCAAACGCTCCGCATCCTACGATAAGGACGACGAGGGCGCCTGGGACAGAGTTCCCACCAAGATTTCTATGGACGAGGTGCTCTCCATTGACATGAAGGTCGTGGAAAGCACGCAGGATCCGGATAAGGAGGCACGGGACTGATGGCACAGGAAATCCTCGATAACAATAAAGCCGCAGCTGATGCGGAATACGTTCTCGAAACGAGAAATCTCGGCATCTCCTTTGGCGGTCTGAAGGCTGTTCAGAACGTTAATCTGAAGATCAAAAAGAACGAAATATACGGACTCATCGGCCCTAACGGCGCAGGAAAGACCACGGTGTTCAATATGCTCACCGGAGTTTACCAGCCGACCACGGGCACCTTCCTGCTGAATGGCGAGGAGCTTCGCGGAATGTCCCAGGAGACCATAAATCACAAGGGTATTGCGAGAACCTTCCAGAATATCAGACTGTTCAACAATATGACCGTAGTAAGAAACGTTATGGTAGGTCTGCACGACAACCCCGAGTTCGAGTGCTCTCTGTTAGAATCGCTCTTCCGTCTGCCCCGCCACTTCAAGGTGGAAAAGGAGATGAGAGCGAGAGCGAAGGAGCTGCTGGAAATATTCGGACTCCTCGACGAAAGAAATCACCTGGCCTACAATCTCCCCTACGGAAAGCAGAGAAAGCTTGAGATAGCAAGAGCGCTGGCAACGGGACCGAAGCTTCTGCTTCTCGATGAGCCCGCCGCAGGTATGAATCCTCAGGAGACTGCGGAGCTTATGGACACTATCCGCTTCGTGCGCGACAAGTTTGATATGACTATTCTTCTCATCGAGCACGATATGAGCCTTGTTACCGGTATTTGCGACAACGTAACAGTGCTCAACTTCGGTACCACACTTGCAGAGGGTAACGTCACCGAGGCTCTGAATGACCCCGAGGTCATCAAGGCGTACCTCGGAGACTAATCGCAGCGTTTTTTAGAAAGGAACCAGATATGGCATTGCTTGAAGTAAAGGACCTTGAGGTCAGCTACGGCCTGATCAAAGCGATAAAGGGTGTTTCCTTCGAGGTAAACGAGGGTGAGATCGTGGCTCTTATCGGTGCTAACGGCGCCGGCAAGACGACGATAATGCACGCGCTGAACGGCCTTATCCCCAAGGCTGCAGGCAGCGTCTCCTTTATGGGAGCCGATATCACTACTACCCCGGCACACAAGCTGATTTATCAAGGCATCGCCCAGGTCCCCGAGGGACGGCGAATCTTCCAGGAGCTTACCGTCTTTGAGAATCTGAAAATGGGATTCTATATAAAGAAGGATAAAGCCGAGTTTGAGCAGAAACTTGAGGAAATGTACTCCCACTTCCCTATCCTGAAGGATCGCACAAATCAGATCGCAGGTACGCTCTCCGGCGGAGAGCAGCAGATGCTTGCGATGAGCCGCGCTATGATGTCCTCGCCGAAGCTCCTTCTCCTTGACGAGCCCAGTATGGGTCTCTCTCCTCTTTACGTAAACACGATCTTCAGTATGATCGAAGCGATAAACAAGAAGGGGACCACCGTCCTGCTCGTTGAGCAGAATGCGAAGAAGGCCCTCAGCATCGCAAACAGAGCATATGTGCTCGAGATCGGAAAAATGGTAAAGACCGGAACCGGAGCCGAGCTGCTCATGGACGACGAGATAAAGAAATCCTATCTCGGCGGTTAAACAAAACATTTCCAAAGAAAAAAAACAAAAGAATTTATTATGAACATTTTATCCATTGGCAACAGCTTTTCCGAGGACGCGCAGAGATATCTGCACGGAATCGCAAAATGCGCAGGCACAGACCTCACTACCTTTAATTTATATATCGGAGGCTGTCCCCTTTCCAGACATTACAGGAATATGCTTAGCGGAGAGCGGCAGTATACTCTGCAGATGAACGGAGAATCCACAGGCTTTCCCGTGTCCCTCTCCGAGGGGCTTCTCAACCGTGACTGGGACGTCGTCACCCTTCAGCAGGCCAGCCCGAAATCCCCGTTCTACGACAGCTATCAGCCCTATCTTTCGGCACTGGCTGAATACGTGCGAGAGTGCGCTCCCAAGGCAAGGATATTCATTCATCAGACCTGGGCGTACGAGGACGGCTTTGACCGTGTCGGGGCGCTTGGATTTAATAGCCGTGCCGAGATGTTTGAGTGCGTTAAGAGCTCCTACGCAAAGGCGGCAGAGGATATTTGCGCCGATATGATCATTCCCTCCGGTGAGCTGCTTGAGGCTCTTACCGCCACAGGGGTAGATCGCGTGCATCGCGACGGCTTCCACGCGGGAAAGGGGCTTGGCAGATATGCCATCGCCCTGCTCTGGTATGCCGTTCTCACCGGTAAGGACGTCGAGAGCAACAGCTTCAGCGACTTCGATGAGGAGATCACCGACGAGGAGATCGGAATAGCAAAGCGATGCGTTAGAGAATTGACGAAAAAGGAATTGCTTTAATAATGAACGGAGGACTTTTAAGCATGACAAAAGTTGAAAGAAAAAGCATCACCGAAGCCGAAGCAAAAGGCGAATTGGAAAATGGTATGGCGCATGCCGAAAAAGTTTTGGACGATGCGGATAAAATAGAACAACTCTTAAAGAAGATTAATTTCAAGAAAATAGAGGAAGAGTTTTCTAAAATTCTTGTAATGGCTGAAATAGTCAAAGCTTATGTCAATAAGGAATATACCAAAGTTCCCAAGCGAAGCATAGTTGCAATTGTAAGTGCAATTATTTACTTTGTAAATCCGTTCGATTTGATTCCAGATGTAATACCGGGAATAGGGCAGGTTGATGATTTGTCTGTTATTCTCGTGTGCTGGAAAATGATTAGCAAGGACATTGACGATTATCTTGCGTGGAAAAATAGTAAACTTGATGCATAAACATAATGAGAAAAGAGCTCTTTTTGAGCTCTTTTTCTTTACACTTTTCTCAAAGCAAAACAAAATAATCCTTCCTATTATCTATGATCCCCTCTTTTTTCAGCTTGCCGATCTCGGTTGACAGACCGCTGCGCTCCACCTCCAGATAATCCGCCAGCTCCTGACGGTCAAAGGGAATACGAAAGCTGTTGCTCCCCGCTTTTTTCGACTCAAAATCGAGAAAGGTCAGCAGCTTCTCCCTTGTTGTGCGCTTTGATGTAACCTCCAGCCTCTTATGGAGCATAATATTCTTTGTAGCAAGATTTTTCATCAGATTGAATATCATCTGCTGATGAAAGCGACAGGCATTGGAGCAGCAATGAAGCACTCTGTCGCTGTTGATCAGCATTACGTCGGACGGCTCTGTTGCCACAACCGTCACCGGCATTGTATCAAGCTCCGCGCAGGCAAAGGCCTCGCCCACCATATCGGGCACGCCGCTCTCTGCTATAATGCTCCTGTTTCCGTAATAATCCAAGGTTATTACCTGTACGGAGCCGGACAGAACTATTCCGATATACCCTCCGGGGCTCCCTTCGAAAAAGACGGTATATTTCTTGTCAAAATGCTCAACCCTCGCACCAAGACACCCGAGAAGCGGCAAAAGCTCTTCGTCGGTTATGCCGAAAAACAGAGGACACTTTTTCAAAATTTCCAGATATTTTTTCAATATTTTTCTCCTTTTGTTGAAAATTCAACATACTCTACGGGAATATTATACTATAATATAATCACAAAAGCAAGGAGTTTTACAAAAATGAAGGTTGCATTTTTTGATACAAAGCCCTACGATAAGCCCGCCTTTGAAAAATTCGCGGCAGACCCGGAAATCGAGTTCAAGTATTTTGAAACCAAGCTCTCCGAGGATACGGTAGAGCTGGCAAAGGGCTCGGTGGGCGTTTGCGTCTTCGTTAATGACACCGTCAACGCCGCCGTTATCGACCGACTCTGCGAGCTCGGCGTACGCTTCGTTGCCCTCAGATGTGCCGGCTTCAACAACGTTGATATGAAGCACGCCTTTGGCAGGATCCACGTTCTTCGCGTGCCGGCATATTCCCCCTATGCCGTAGCCGAGCACACGATTGCTATGCTGCTGACCTCTATACGTAGGATACACAAGGCGTATATACGGACCCGCGATTTCAATTTCAGCCTGAACGGCATGACCGGCTTTGACCTGCACGGAAAGACGGTGGGCGTTGTGGGTACCGGCCGCATAGGCAGAGCCTTTATCAACATTTGCCTCGGCTTCGGTATGAACGTACTCGCCTACGATAAATACGAGGCAGAGGGACTTGCCGACGGAGAGCGTGTGCGTTACGTTCCGCTTGACAAGCTATTCGAGCAGAGCGATATAATCTCTCTGCACTGCCCTCTCACGGAGGACACCTATCACCTGATAAACAGAGAAACGATTGAAAAATGTAAGCGCGGCGTCGTTATCCTCAACACCTCCAGAGGCGCGCTCATCGATGCAGAGGCCCTGCTGGCAGGGATCAAATCAAGGAAGATCGGAGCCGCCTGCCTCGACGTTTACGAGGAGGAGTCGGATTTCTTCTTCGAGGACTTCTCCGGTCATATCCTGGAGGACGACGTACTGGCAAGGTTGATCTCTATGCCCAACGTTATCGTTACGTCCCATCAGGCGTTTCTTACGGAGGAGGCGCTGTCGGCGATTGCCGAAACTACCGTGAAAAATATAATAGACCTCACCGAGGGCGGTCAGTGCGCAAACGAGCTTTGCTACCGATGCGGCACGGCAGAGGATTGCAAAAACGGAAAATGCTTTTAAGGAGAAAACTAAATGAAAAGAAGAATAATCAAAATAGATAAAGAAAAATGTAACGGCTGCGGTGCCTGCGCCGCGGCGTGCCACGAGGGCGCAATTGAAATGATAGACGGCAAGGCGGTGCTCACGCGAGAGGATTATTGCGACGGTCTTGGCGACTGTCTGCCCTCCTGCCCCGTTAGTGCCATCAGCTTTGAGGAGCGAGAGGCACCCGCCTACGACGAGGCCGCAGTTAAAGCGAACGCGGCAAAGAAGCCCCTGCCCTGCTCCTGCCCCGGCACAATGGCCAAGGCAATCAAGCGCGACTCAAAATCGGAGGCAAGGGTCAGCGGTAATAGCGTAAGCCGCCTCGCCCAGTGGCCCTGCCAGATCAAGCTGGTGCCCCCAAGAGCCCCTTATCTTGACGGAGCGAAGCTGCTTATCGCCGCAGATTGTACGGCCTTCGCCTACGGAAGCTTTCACGAGGATTTCATTCGCGGTCACATAACGCTCATAGGCTGTCCCAAGCTCGACGAGGGTGATTACGCCGAGAAGCTGACGGACATAATAAAAAACAACGACATAAAGAGCGTAAAGATCGTACGTATGGAGGTCCCCTGCTGTGCCGGGATCGAAAACGCCGCAAAGCGTGCAATTATGGCGAGCGGAAAATTCATTCCCTGGCAGGTCATAACTATCTCTACCGACGGAAAAATTCTGGAATAACATTGAAATTTCGAGAGATATATGATATAATGTAAAGCAAATAAAATAATTGAGGTGACCTTAAAATGATAATCACAAACGACATCAAATATATCGGCGTAAACGACTACGACATCGACCATTTTGAGGGACAGTACGACGTTCCTTCCGGTATGGCTTACAATTCCTACGCCATAATAGACGAAAAAATCGCTATTATGGACTCGGTAGACGCAAGCTTCGGCGAGGAGTGGCTTGGCAATATCAAGGCCGCACTCGACGGTAGAGCACCCGACTATCTTATCGTGCAGCATATGGAGCCTGACCATTCCGCAAATATAACCACCTTTGTAAAGGCTTATCCCGAGGCTAAGATCGTCGCCTCTGCGAAGGCTTTTGCTATGATGAAGGCGTTCTTCGGAACCGATTATGCCGACAGACAGATCGTCGTAACAGAGGGCTCCACCCTTTCTCTCGGAAAGCACGAGCTGACCTTCATCACCGCTCCTATGGTACACTGGCCCGAGGTTATCGTTACCTACGATAAGGCAGACAAGGTGCTCTTCTCTGCTGACGGCTTCGGCAAATTCGGCGCCATCGATGCAGACGAGGCCTGGGCCTGCGAGGCTCGCCGCTACTACATCGGCATCGTGGGCAAATACGGCGCACAGGTGCAAGCTCTGCTGAAAAAGGCGGCCGCCCTGGACATCGAAATAATCTGCCCCCTTCACGGCCCCGTGCTCACCGAAAACCTCGGCTATTACATCGGCCTTTACGATACCTGGTCAAGCTACCGACCCGAGGAGGAGGGCGTGGTTATCGCTTATACCTCCGTTTACGGCAATACCAAACGCGCGGCGGAGGAGCTCCGTGGGCTTATCAAGGAACGGGGCGTCAAGGTTGTGCTGACCGACCTTGCCCGCTCTGACATGGCCGAGAACGTAGAGGACGCCTTCAGATACTCGAAGCTCGTTCTCGCCACAACTACCTACAACGGAGATATCTTCCCCTTTATGCGTGAATTTATAGAAAATCTCACGGAGCGCAATTATCAGAACCGCACCGTCGCCTTTATCGAAAACGGAAGCTGGGCTCCCGTGGCAACGAGGGTTATGCGCTCAATGCTTGAAAAGAGCAAGAATATAACCTACACTGAGTCCTCGGTCAAGATCCTCTCGGCTATGACCGAGCAAAATCGCCGGGAGCTTATTGCACTTGCCGACGAGCTTTGCAAGTGATTAAAATATAATAGAATGGAGATAATTATGGAAAACAAGTTCTTTATTTGTGAGAAGTGCGGCAATATAATCGGTATGATTGAGCCCTCCGGCGTGCCCGTCGTATGCTGTGGACAGAAGATGACCCGGCTTGAGGCAGGCGTCGTTGAGGCGAGCCGCGAAAAGCATATTCCGGTGGCCACCGTAGAAGGCAATCTTGTAAAGGTGAACGTAGGCTCCGTCGAGCATCCTATGACCGATGAGCACTACATAAGCTGGGTATATCTCGAAACCGACAAGGGCGGTCAGAGAAAGGCGCTCACTCCGGGCTCTGCTCCCGAGGTAACCTTTGCGGTTGCAGACGAGAAGCCTGTCGCGGTATACGCTTACTGTAATATCCACGGACTGTGGAAAGCAGAGCTTTAATCAAAATGAAAGGAGTTATATAATGAAAAAATACGTATGTGATATATGCGGCTGGGAGTATGACGAGGCCGCCGGCGATCCCGACAACGGCATCGCACCCGGTACTAAATTCGAGGATCTGCCCGAGGACTTCGAGTGTCCTCTTTGCGGAGTTGGCAAGGACAACTTCAGCGAGGCCTAGGAATAAGATAACAAAAAATTTGCCGACGAGCGTTTACTCTTGCTCGTCGGCTGTTTTTATTCTATTGTTTTCTTGAGGCCCTTAGCCTTTTCGGGAAGCTCGTTCCATATTGCAGCCCCCAGAATAAGCACACCGCCGATGATCTGCGGCAAGCTCATGCTCTCGTGAAGGAAGGTCACCGAAATCAAAACGGCAACTAAGGGGTCTATGTAGCTCAGCACGGCGGTCTGCTGTCCGGAAAGCTCGCGCAGCGAGGAGAAATACATACAGTATGTCACACCCGTATGGAGCAAGCCGACAAGGATAAGACACACCCAGCCGATACCGTCAAGAGCGGATATCTCAAACCCACCGTCCAAAAGAACGTATATGCCGAGAACCACCGATGCGGACACGAACTGCAAAAACGAGCGCTCTATTCCGTCGATGCCACGAATCAGCTTGTTAAGTATTATGACCGTAGCATAAAGGGTCGCGGCACCAAGACCGAGCAGGACGCCCTTCAGATGGCTCTGCCCCTCCGAGAGATTTCCAAAACCGGTTATAAGAACCAGTCCCGCCGTGGATAGGACAAAGCATATCCACTTTTTCGCAGTCATTTTCTCGCGGAAGATAAACGGACACAGCAGGGTCACAAGAACGGGAGCAAAGTAATAACTGATGGTAGCTACCGACACGGTGGTATATTTATATGCCTCAAATAGAAGTATCCAATTGAAGCCGATCGCCACACCGGACAGCACAAGGATCGCCGCATCACGGCCAAGCCCCCTTATGTCGATTCTCTTGCCTGTTACGAGAAGATATCCACCCACAAGGAGAGTGGCAAGCACGGCTCTGAAGAAGGCGATCTCACCAGAGGAGAGCGCAATATTTCTGACGAAAAGGCCGATAGTGCCGAATACCGTCATCGAGGTTATCAGCATAAATCTGGCAACGTTTTCCTTCTTCACGACACCCACTCCTTAGTTTCCTCGTTATTTTACCTCAATTTGCCTACCGTAGGTTAGCAAAATGCGCTTTTTAATGTGTTCTATACAAGCCGCCTTCCGCTCTGCCGTCATCGCCGGTACGCCGACCATTTTATCCTCCATGCCCAGCTCTCCGTACTTTGCTGTACCGAGCAGGTGGTATGCCATCACGTTTACCTCGAGGACGTTGCTAAGGTTTGCCGCGAGCTCTGCGATGGCATCAAGATGGGACTCTCTGTCGTTTATCCCGGGAATAATGGGGCAGCGAAGGACCGTTTTCCCACCAAGGCTGTCGACGAGTCGCAGATTTTCGATTATCTTAACGCTGGACACACCGGTATATTTCCTGTGTAATGCATCGTCACTCTCCTTAAAGTCGTAGAGAAAAATATCGACCAGAGGAAGAACACGGCGTATCACCGCCTCGGACGCATATCCGCAGGTTTCAATGCAGGTATGTATCCCCTCCGCTCTCGCCCGCTCAAGGAGCGCGCAAAGAAAATCGGGCTGACACAAGGGCTCGCCGCCGGAAACCGTAAGACCGCCGCCGGAGCTCTTATAAAATGCTCTGTCCCGAAGCAATACGCCCATTATTTCCTCAAGCTCCGCATCTCTGCCGTAAAGCTCAAGCGCACCGGTGGGACAAACCGAAGCACAGGCTCCCTGTCCATCGCATCCGTCGCGGTCAATTCGGTGTACCCCACCGTCAAAGCTGTGACGCCGGCAAGCAGTGGCGCATCTGCCGCAGCCTATACATTTTTCCGCATTATAGGCAAGGCTCGGTAAAAGGCTCTGGGACTCCGGGTTATGGCACCAGGCGCATCTGAGGGGACACCCCTTCATAAAAACGGTGGTACGAATGCCCGGGCCGTCGTGAACGGAGAGCCTTTGTATATCAAAAATCTTACCCTTCATATCATCTTCCGTGGCGAAGACGCCCGATGATCTCATTTTGAAGCTCGGGCGTCAGTCTTACGAATCTCGCGGAATAGCCTCCGACTCTTACGATAAGATTATAGTGATCCACCGGTGACTTCTGCGCCTCTATCAGCGCATTCACGTCGGTAACGTTACCCTGGAAGAACTGTCCGCCCATAGCGAAGAAGGCGGTAAACAGAGCCTTTGCCACGTCCTCGTTTGCCCAAGAGGGATCCAGATCCCACATCGTGGATGCGCCTCCCGAAAACAGCTCAAAGGGCAGGCACGCGCAGGAATTCATAGCCGCGGTAATGCCCTCGGTCATAGACATACCCTGAGGTGTTACTCCGTGAGCTACCGGTGCGCCTGCAAGCCGTCCGTCAGCGCTGGCACCAAGGATCGCACCCGCGGCGGGAGCCCAGATGAAGGAGAGAATAACGGGCTTGCCGTTACCGCCGAAGCGGTTTACATATGAGCCGTAAATATTGGAAAGATCGGTAGCGATACGCGCGGCAAGAGCATCGGCCTCGGACTGCTCCCTGCCGTACTTGGGCGCGGAAAGCAGCTCACGGCGAAGCTCGCCGTAGCTCTCAAAATTCTTATCCAGCACCGCTATCAGCTCCTCAGCGGTGCATATTTTTTTATCAAAGACGGCGTGCTTTATTCCCATAAGCGAGTCTGCCACGTTGGCAATTCCCATAAACGAAGCGCCGTAATCGTGGTATCTCGCACCGCCGCCGTGCATATTTCTGCCCTTCGTCATGCAGTCGTCTATCATCGAGGACATCAGGTAAACCGGGCGATGCTTTTCGCTGTATTCGCTGAGAAAATCGAGGAATTTCAGGTTGTAGGTAAGAACCTCCTCGGCCTTGCCGATGAAGGCGGAATAAAATTCCTCAAAGGACTCGCATTCGGAAAGAGATCTGCTCTTAAAATGACGAAGCTGCTTATGAGTGGAAAGCGAATATCCGCCGGTCATACAAAGCTCCAGGAGCTTTGGCATATTGTGATAACCGTTGAAGAGAAAATCCGAGGTCTTGCCCTGTATACCGACCTCCATACAGCCACCGCAGAAATAATCCGCAGCATCCGCATCTGTAACGCCGTTTCTGACAAGAGCCGCCATAACCGACTCATCGTTTATCAGCTGAGCGCGATTCCCGCCGCACATAACGTAGTGGGCGCAAAGATCGATGAGCTCGGATGTGGGATTTTTCGGAATACGAACGTAGAAATAGGGGTGGGTAATATCATACTTCATAAATCCGCGTATCATCATATAGGTCAGCGGATTTTCAGCAGAAGTGCCGTTAGGATGGCTTCCACCGACTACGACCGTCTCGCCCCAGCCGTCGCCGGAGTGTATACGCTCATCGATACGCAAAAACAGCTCCTCAATAAGATCCTGCGCATCCTCCTCGGTGATAGCACCGGATTTCAGATCCTGCTCAAGATAGGGCCAAAGGTAATAATCAAGCCGTCCGGGGCTGTTTCCGCCGTGGGGATCCTCACGCACAACCACCAAATGCTGCATAAAGAAGGACTGCACGGCCTCGCGGAAGGTTCTTGCCGGATATTTCGGTACGCGACGGCAAATTTCCGCCTCCTCGGTCATTCCGAGGCGCACAAGCTCCTCCACGTGCTTATCGTTCCAGGCATCAAGAGCGTCCAGCATAATAAGAACGCCGTTATAGAACTCAACACTCTGCTCATCCGCGGAGTGACGGGCAAGGCCGCGTCTGCAACGCTCACGCATACCCTCGGTACCGTGCTTGAGTATAAAATTCCAGTTCCAGGCAATATGGCCGGGAGTACCTCTGTTAACTATCTGATTGGAAACAAGCTCGGAGTAGCCCTCGTATATCTCATTCTCACGGCTCCTGGGCGCAGAGAATGCGTCAAAATCGGGATCGAGCTGCTTTGCCGGCAAAACCTTCTGGAAATAGTTGCGTCCGATTATGCGGTCGGCTCTGTCAATATATACGGGCTGCATAACTATGGCGTCAGCGGTAGCTCTGGCAAGCTTTTCCCAAAGGGGCAAGCCCGAGTAGCATCCAAGCGCAAGGGAATGCAGATTTATCATAAAATCGCTCTCGGGGGGATCAGCAACCCGCCTTTTCCAGCCCTCGTGCAGACATTCCATTCTTTCAGATTTCAAAAACTTTTCCATAACTAACTCCATATTAAAAAAATATAAAAATTTCACCTTACGTCTTGATTATACCATTAGAATGTGATATAATCAATGTACTAAAATACCGGTTTTGATGTATAAATGTACAAAAACAAGAGGTGATGTTATGTATTCGGAAAAACTAAATTACGTGAGTAATCACCCCCACTGGCGGGTGGAGGACGTCTTTAAGATATCCGCAAGGCTGGCCAAGGGCGGTATCCAACGGAACTACCGCATCGGAATGCACAATCACGATTTCTACGAGGTAAACGTGGTGCTGAGCGGTGAAGGCATGCATTACATTGGCGAGCGCCGTACGTCAGCCCATATCGGTGATATTTTCATCATTCCCCCGAAGGTCGAGCACGGCTACGAGGGCGGCGAGGGCTTCAACGTATACCACCTGACCCTAAGCCCGAGGTATCTTGAAAAATATTCGGCCGAGCTTCAGCAGATGCCGGCGTTCTCCGCCCTGTTCCGTGTGGAGCCCGTAATGCGTGAGCACGTTTCCTCTCAAATGCACCTAAGGCTCGAGCCTGAGGAGCTGGAGAACATCTCGCCCTATCTTTACAGCCTTGTTACAAGAATGAAGAGCGATTCCACCGAGGATATAATAATCGGCAACTGTGAAGCGCTCATAATAATCACGATGCTCTGCGCCGCATATGACAAAAGGCTCACCGTCCGTGGCGGCGAAGCAGGTGATGACGAGGCGTTTTTGCAAAGTATAGCTTACATTTACGAGCATTATAATCAAAAACTTTCGATTGAGGCGTTGGCAAAAATGGCGCGAATGTCACGCACCTCTTACATTGACCGCTTCAAGCGTACCACAGGGTTCCCTCCCGGAGAGTTCATCACAAAGCAACGTATATCCGCCGCCAAGGCGATGCTGCGTGACACCTCGCTCTCCCTCTCGGAGATAGCCCACACGGTCGGCTTCTATGACTCATCACATCTTATCCGCGCCTTTGAAAATCTGACGGGAGAATCCCCCTCGGATTTTAGACTCGCGGCAAAATCTTAATAGCGAGCGATGGCCTGCCGCCCTGCTGCAAAGCGAGCGTGGGCTATCGCTTTGTATTTACAAGAAATCAGTCAAGCACCAAAGCCTTTTTCTTTCCGTTTTTCTTTCTCGGATATTCCCTGATCCTTACCACAAAATCCAGATTGACGGCCTCACACGCACCGTCATTCTCTATCCAGACAGCACCGTCAACGACCTCCTTTACCGTTCCGGTGACTTGTGAATCAAGGGTGTATATTATACACTCCTTATCAATAAATCTTGCGGCGATCTCCTTCATTTCGGTCCTTTCCTCCTTGAGCCTCATTTTCATAAGCTGCTTTAGCTTTATCATTCTGCGGCGGCGATACGTGAACAGAACCACGAACAGAATAAAAAGCGCTATATAGGCGTGATTCAATTCATCACCTCCTAAATTATTATAAAATTATATTCGCTGCTTTCATTTTACACCCTTCACGCCCCTTTGTCAATAGCCGTCCGGAAATCCCTAAAGTGAATATTGACACGACCGCCCCCTGTGTGTTATACTGAAATCACAATTTAAGGAGGTACTGTTATGCATATTTTTCTTATCCGACACGGTGAATCCATCGCAAACGTAGGCGAAAACTACGAAAAACGGCTCCCCGACCATCTCGTGGGACTCACAGAGCGTGGCAAGGAGCAGGCGCGGCAGTCAGGCAAATGGCTCGCCGAATACTGCAAGAGCAAGGGTATAGACCTCTCACATGCGAGAATATGGCGCAGCCCCTATCTGCGTACCAGACAGACCTCCGAGGAATTTAACCGCTCTCTCGGTATCGAGGATATAAGAGAGGATATCACCCTTACCGAGCAGCAGTTTGGACTCTTCGATTCTATCCCCGACGACAAGTGCGCCGAGCTCTACCCGAACGAATGGGCGGAATATCAGCGCCAGATGGCAAACCAAGGCAAGTTTTACGCCAGGCTCCCTCTCGGCGAGAGCCCCTTCGACGTGGCGATACGTATCCATCAGTTTATGGGAACTATCCACCGCGACTACGAAAAGCACGGCGTAGATACGCTGTTTATCTTCACCCACGGTACGGCACTTCGCGCATTTCTGCTCCGCTGGTTCCACTACTCACCCGAATGGTATCACGAGGAGCGTAATCCAACGAACTGCCGCATAAGAGAGATAGACGGTAAGATAGATATGGGATATATAAATTAAAAAAGAGCCCGAACGGGCTCTTTTTTAATTGTTTAGGCTACTTCACCGAAATTTCGGCGTGGGTAATACCCGATTTGAGAATAAGCTTGTTTTCGCAGATTTTTTCTACGTACTCAGCGCCCACCGTAATATCGGATTCCGCTATGGCGTCTTTATTTCTGAAAACGAGCTCGACGCCCGCTCTGAGCGGAGAATCAAAATCCAGAGCTATCACCCTTCCGTCCGAGCGCACCGACATCTTGCCGTAGGAAAAACCTACGCCGGCGGCGGCAAAGGGCCTGCCGTACCAATCGCGAGGAAGTGCGGAAAGGAGCGATAGCGTTCCGTCGACACGCTCGTAAGCGAACATCCAAGCCGTCATCGTGGGCGTGGTGAGAAGGGAGGGCACGCAGTCGGGCGCGCTGACCTTTCCATAGGGCTTTATCTGCTCGTAATAGCACATAAGCTCAGGGTGTCCGTGATGGGCTGTGTGAGCATAAAGCAGGAGCAAATACTTCTCAATTCTGCCAGTTTCAATAAGGAAGGATGCGTAATGGAGCACGGGCCAATTATCCACCCAGGAGCGGAAGCGGGTCATTGCCATAAGCTCGCCGCCAAGGCTCTCGCGCATCTTCACAATTGCATCTGCGTATTCCTGCGGCAGTCGCATAGATGCCAGCGCTTCGGGATAATACCTGTAATTTGCATAGTTATTCTCGGTTATATCCTGCTCTGCTACGTCAAGGTCGCGCACCTTGGTCGCGACGAAGTACTTCTCCTGCTCTGCGGCGGTTATCGGATAGAAGAACTCCCGACAGTTGGAGAGAGTGAGCGGCGTTGCAGTATATCCGAGTCTGAAGGGGAGCAAGGTGCCAAAACGCTCGTCGTGCGCAGCCAGCTTTTTTGCAACGGTCAGTATGTCGGCTTCTATCCGCTCTGCTTTCGCGCGAAGGCTTGCGGCGTGCTCGGAATCACGCTCCTCTACCAGAGCTGCGAGGGCGAAAAGTCCGCGCACGGTCCAAAGATTGTTGTTGAGATAAACGTTAACTCGGGAATTGGTATCCGCCTCGGCGCACATTTTTACCAGCCGCCTGCCCTCAAACTCGGGGCAAGGGACGGTGTTGGAGAGAAGTATCCGACCCATACCGAGAAGTCGCTCGAGCTCTCGCTGAGTTATACCGCCGGGGAACAGAATACCCTTGTATTTTTCGGCAAGGCATAGAAGCTTTCCGTACTCGGTGGCAGACGCGCCAAACAGAAGCGAAGCGCCCTGACGGTAGCAGAATCTGCCCTCATCGTTAAGGCCGTATTCAAGAAGATGACCGTAGACCCTGCGGGCGTAATCTCCGCGACCGCTGACACAGGCCGCCTCGATCATCCATATGTAATTAGGCGGGAAGTTGTCGTGGAGCTCCTTACCGTAGAACTTGTGTCCGTAGTGAGGATGCTCGGCGGTGAAGGAAAGGGCGGCAAAGCCCATGGCCCCCTCAGCAACTCTCGCGAGCTCGGGCTCGGGCAGACTATACCCGGCTCCCGCCTCGTAATACTTGACCCAATATGCCACGGTATCCGCAAGAGTCAACAAAAACATCTCCTCGGTAGGAGCGCGGCGACGCATCTCCTCCTCGGTAAGCTCGCGTGAGGAGGTAGCCACGCGGTAGCTCACACTATACGCTTCGGGCAAGGACTTTTCGTATCTCTTTTCTCTTATCCATACAATAGGGTCGCGGTCGGTATCACCGGGCTCAACGAAATACATAAGCTCAAGCACGTTACCGTTCTGCTCGTGTACCGACAGAAGCACGGGTATCTTGCCGCCGAGGAGGTATTGACGCGGCTTTACTGTGCCGAGAAGCTCGTCCGACTCTGTAGGCGAAAACAAGGGCGCGGGAGCGCGCTCTCTGCCGGACAGCTGAGGCGTTATAACACCCATAGTATCAACGGTAACGCCGCCCCAGGATGCAGGCCCGCCAAGGAAGCAGTAGGCATCCTCGGTTATCTCGGGAAAGGCGGAGGCTACCTGCTTATACTCGGGGTCGCCGTTCTTCAACAGCTCGCAGCCAAGAATATCCTTGCCGCTGTCGAGTACCTGCTCAAGGGTATGCCCAAGATATACATTACGCTCCGGGCGTGCGGCAGGTGTCAGCGAATAGAGAGAAAGGCGCTCAGTGCTATCCCCTCTCACGTAAGTAATATAAAGCTCGGTACCGTCAATCCATTCGGTAACGGTCTCGCCCAGCGGCCTCTTTATTTCAAATATCTTCACGATAGTAGACCTCCATGGAAATCATTTTCGCCCTTAGAATATCATATATAATAGAAAAAGTCAACAAAAACCGCCGACCTAAAGAAAAAGTCAGCGGTTTAGTCCACGCAAAAAAAGGATAATCCAACAAAATAGGAGCGGCTTCACCTACCTAGGCGGGAGCCGCGATGATATCATCTCCTGAAGAATACTCCGAACACCAATCTGCACACCAACGCAACGGCAACCATCAGCGTAAGGAATATGACGGAAAGCCCAAGGAAGCCTACAAGATACAGAGAAATTCCACCCGCAAGCTCGGTCAGCTCGACCATAGCGGCAGGAGATGTCTTCCACATTATCAGGTCTGCAACGAAAAGAAGGACGGAAATTATGATGAAGCCGGTAATGCCCGAAAGTATATCAGACAGACTCAGCTCCATGTGGCTGGAGATCATAACGGCAAGGATAATAAATATCCACCAGCCCGCAGACTTCATATTATCGGGCATAAAAATGACCTCGGCAGTATGCTTCACCGCCGTAAAATAATCACCGAGCACCGTACCGATGTCAAGACCGACCATAGAGAAGGAGTCGTTGATGCTGGGAGCTACCTGAGAATAAACCGCGGGGACGAGCCAGCGCATAAGCAAAAGCAGCACCATACCGCCGCAGATTATGGGTGCCGTGCCAATAAAGAAGTGACCTATATTATGATAGAGATTTCTTCTGTTATAGGAGTGCTGGACGTATCCGAGCGTACCGTCGGGATTTCCGGGAGAATAAAGGCTGATAGCATCTATTCTGTGGCCGAACACGACACACATCAGCGCGTGGCTGAGCTCGTGTACGGGAGTACCGACAAGGCCGGTGGCAAGGAGTATCCAATATCCGCTGTTCCCCGCGACGAAGCAGAAAAGCTTACGCAAGCCGGAAATAAGCAAGCCGAACACCACGATCACGCCCACCGTAAGCAAAAGCTGGGATGCGAAATTCAACAGAACCTCATTCATCGGTGAAATTACCTCTTTTCAAAAATCTTACAGGAGCATTATAGCATATTTTTTCCGTCATTTCAATAGACAGCCGATTTTTCAAAAGAATTTTTCGGTAAAGAGGCGATAAATTTTACCCGCGCTTACTTGTAAAATCCGATAAAAGGTGCTATAATACTTGGGTACGAAATTTTTACAGAAAAGAGACTAAAAAATGCGCAAAACCAAGGTAATATGCACCATAGGCCCTGCATCCGACAATGAGGAGACCCTCACCAGGATGTGCAAAAACGGCATGAACGTTGCCAGACTTAATTTTTCTCACGGCACCCACGGGGATCACAAGGAAAAGATAGAGCTTATCCGCCGTGTGAGAGAAAAGCTCGGACTCCCCATCGCAATAATGCTGGACACCAAGGGCCCGGAATACCGTATAGGAACCTTCAAGGATAAAAAGATCACCCTTTCCGACGGCGACACCTTCACCTTTACCGCAGCTGACGTAGAGGGCGATCAGGCCCGCGTTTCGGTAAACTATAAGCACTTGGCCGAGGAGCTTCGTATAGGTGATACGATACTTCTCAACAACGGACTTGTGGCCCTCAGCGTCACCTCGATAGAGGGCGACTCTGTAGTCTGCAAGGTTACGGCAGGCGGTGTTATCTCTGACAGAAAGAGCATGAACTTTCCCGGGAAGACTCTCGGACTTGAATATCTCAGCGAAGCAGACCGTGCCGACCTGCTCTTCGGTATCGAAAACGAGATAGATTTCGTGGCCGCGTCCTTCGTTTCCTGCGAGGCCGACATTCGCGCAGTCCGCGACTTCCTCGACGAGAACGGCGGCAAGGATATCGACGTTATCGCAAAGATAGAAAACCGCGCCGGAGTAGATAACATTGAGGATATCTGCAAGATCGCGGACGGAATCATGGTTGCCAGAGGCGACCTTGGCGTTGAGATCCCCTTCGTTGAGGTTCCCGCTATCCAGAAATACCTGATCAAAAAGTGCCGACTCCTCGGCAAGAGAGTTATTACCGCCACCGAGATGCTGGAATCTATGATCCACAACCCCCGCCCCACAAGAGCTGAGATCTCCGACGTTGCAAACGCCGTGTACGACGGCTCCTCCGCCGTTATGCTCTCGGGAGAAACTGCCGCAGGCGACCACCCCGCAGAGGCAGTGGGATATATGGCCGACATCTGCGAGTTCACCGAGCGCGGTATTGATTACGGCGAATGGTTCCGTACCACCGAGTTCCGCATCAGAAGCAACGTCGACGCCGTTTCTCACGCTACCTGCGCTATGGCCATCGACCTCGGCGCTAAGTGCATTGTCGTCAACTCCATCAGCGGTCAGACCGCCAGAATGGTAAGCCGCTTCCGCAGCCCCATCGACATCGTCGGTATGACCACCAACGAGAGGGCTTGGAGAAAGCTCAACCTGAGCTGGGGCGTGCTCCCCGTGCTCACCGAGGAATTCGAATCCCTTGAGGTTATTTTCTACAACTCCTTAAAGCGCGCCAAGGAGGCTCTGCGCCTCGCACCCGGCGACAACGTGGTTATGACCGGCGGCCAGATACACGGCCCGGCAGGAAACACCAACACCATCAAGGTCGAAACCGTAAAGTAACCCTTCCCATATCAAACAAAAGACACGAGGTCTGCCGCGGCAGACCTCGTGTATGCTTATTAGCGTACCTTCACGTCGAATTTGTTGTGACAGCAGGGACAGCTTGCAACGTGCACGCCGCGTATTCGCGGAAAACGCAGGGTGTTTTTACACCTTGGGCACTTCTTGTAAACGTGCGTCCTTCTGTCACGGCGCTTGCTTTGCTTCAGCTTAAAGAAATTCTTGATCTTGTTTATTAAGCGGTAGTAAGCAGCGTTTTCCGCGCGGCGCCTGTCCAGGTTCTTCGACAAGAATCTGAAAAGGACATATGCCGTAAGTCCCGAAATTATCACCGACATTATTACGGAATCGACAAAAACATTTATTACGCAAAGCGCAAGCAACAAGATCCACAACGCCCGGCAAAGGCCGTCAAAGCCGTTGCGATCCCACATAAAGTCCCTGAGCCACTCACGAAGGCTTCTTCTGTTTCCGTTTCTCATATAAACCTCACTTTCATCTTTATTCTATCACCCGAAAATGGAAAAATCAAGAATAAATTATACCGATATCTTTATCGTTTCGTAAAGTTTATATGAAGATCTTTATAAAATTGCCTAAAGGCGCTTTTATCCCAAAAGCACCACGGGAATATACATCGCGGTGGGTCGTCCGTCAAACAGGACCTCAAGCACGACTCTGTTCACAGCCTCGACGCGCTCGCCCGCTCTGACAGTTACCTCGAGCTCCACGTGCGGAAGTCGGTCGTGAGAGGAGCGCTGGGGAATCCGCAGAGCGCGCTTGCCGCCCTCAGCAGTAAAGCCCTCGGGCGGGATCCAGCGCAGGCTGATATTATATGGACTGTTCTCGTGAGTATCAACGTTGTTCTCAAAACGGAGCTTAACGCCTATCTCACCGAGGGGAGTGATCTCAGGCGCTCTATCCAGCGTAACGTAAGCGGTAGCTCTTTTTCGCGTCGTAGCATTCGAGAACCGTGCGCACACTCTTTGCCACTCTGGAGTCCTCGGGTATAGCCGACAGACCTACGCTTATGCAATCCCTGATGTCGTCAAGAGCAAAGGCCGCCGACTGCATAGCCGCCACGAAGGCTGCCGCGGTTTATAAACAAAACGTCGCCGCTGGCGACCTCGCAGCTCACGCTGTCAACAAGCTGGAACGCCCTGCCCGATCTTATATAGACCAGCTCGATAAAATCGTGACTGTGCACCGGCTCGGGACTGACGTTCTTCGCATGGAAGATGCCGACGATACGCCCCCGCTCGATGAAATCCTCGCTTTTATATACCTTCATAATACACCCTATCGGTTTGTTTTTTTTGCCACGTCCGGCCTGTGATAATTTTTGTTCCGGGCACTCACCGTCGACGGGCTTCATCCATTCCCCCGCCATAACAGCGTCTCTGCCATCGAAAGGTATTAACTCTCATACTAAAATTACCCCAGCAAAACGTCGGTAAGAAGCATCAGGCAAAAGCCAACGAGCAGGGCGTAGGTCGCGCCCCTCTGATGACCGTGAGCGTGGGTCTCGGGAATCATCTCATCACTGATCACGTAGAGCATAGTTCCGCCTGCAAAGGCAAGAGCAAAGGGCAAGATCGCCGCAGCGATACTGACCGCAAAATAGCCGAGCAGAGTGCCTACCACCTCGACTAACCCCGTGCCGAGAGCAATAAGTAAGGTGCGTTTTTTCGACACACCCGCCGCGAGCATAGGACCGATTATAACCATACCCTCGGGGATATTCTGGAGAGCAATTCCGCCCGCAATTATCAGCGCCTGATTAACGTCGTCGGCACCGAAGCTGACACCCGCGGCAATTCCCTCGGGCAGATTGTGTATTGCTATCGCCGTGACGAAAAGCAAAACTCGGCTGAGATTTCCGTTTTTCTCGTGGCTTTCGTCCTCAACGCCCGCGAGCCTATGAAGATGTGGCACGAGCTTATCAATCAGATTCAGGGCAACCGCTCCTGCGAATATTCCAACGACGGTAATCAGGATACCAAGATCTCCACCGTATTCGAGGGACGGAATTATGAGTCCCAGCACCGCCGCCGCAAGCATAACGCCGGCCGCGAAGGAAAGGACGATATCAGAAAAGGTATGTGACAGCTTTTTGAAAGCAAAGCCTATCAGCGCACCGATAACGGTAGCGCCACCCACTCCAAGAGCCGTGAGTAAAACCATTCCCATAACAAAAACCTCGCAAAATGCAAATTAAAGTTGTCAAATCGCGCTATCAAGATCCCATTCTTCTTGATACTTCAGCGACAGACTATCATCATCGCCGAAGCGGATCGGCAACCATATATAGGAGCAATGCAGGAAGTTTTCCGTATTATGCCGCTCCGAAATATGTACGACGGTATCCGTACCTTCAATGGAAAATACGGCAGTAGTCTGCGAATTAAAGGTGGTACCGAGTGCATCGTCAATGCAAGGGTCACCCATATCCTCCCATTCACCGAAGAGGCTCCTTGCTCTGTAATAATTCGCTCTGTTGAAATCCCAGCCCGACATACCGGAGGTTATCATATAATAGTATCCACCGCGGTACAGCACAGCCGCCGCCTCACGGCGGTAGGCGGGCTCGATGCGCTTATACTCGTCGGTGCAGGAAAGATAATCCTCCGTAAGCTTCACGATATAAAGGCATCTGTTTGCCTTTTCAAGCAGGCTTATATCTCTGTCAAAGATGAGATACGCCGAGCCGTCAAAGTCCTTGTAAAGGGTGCAGTCGCGCACCACACCGTCCTCGTCTATCGGGCGGAAATGACCGAGCCAGCGATATTCGCCGTTTACGCTGTCGGCAACAGCAACACCAATCTCACCCTTTCCTCGCTCGAAGCCGTGATCACCGGGATATTCAACGTAATGACACCAAAGCACGTACTTCCCCGTCTTTTCGTTATATATGATCTTCGGGCGCTCAAAGCGCATCGGCGCACGCAGCTCTCCCTCGCCACCGCAGGCAAGAATTACTCCCTCATATTCCCAGCTTACAAGATCCTCTGAGCAATACATCACGACGCCGGTGGTCGTGACCTGCCCGCCCTCGCCCTTGTAGCCTACGGGAAGGGGTCTCAGAGCCTGTCCGTAGAGATGGTATTTTCCGTCTGCATAAATTATTCCGCCGTCAGAGGCGTTTATCACGTTACCGTCGGTATCGTAAAGATCAACGAACTCGTCAAGTCTGCCATTCTTGAATTTTTTCATATTACCTCCAGGGGGGCCACAGGCCATTTTGTTTCCTACATCAGTATATCACATTATCTCGATATTTTCAATATCGTCGGGCACAATTGCAGATGTTTTTACCATTCGCAGATAAATCTATTGACGAAAATACGAAAATGCAGTATAATATTAGCGAAAATGCTTTCAGGAGATTTTTATGGATAAAATAAAGAAAAACCGTATATTCAGCTTCACTGTTATCTCCCTCGTCTACGTGCTGGCAACAGTGTTCGGAATAGCCGTTTACCGTACCCTGTCACTGCCCTGGTGGCTCTCGCTGCTTATTGCCGATGTCGCCGCTACGGTGCTCGTATTCATATTCAGCGTTCTTTTCGACAACGCATCGGTATACGACCCCTATTGGAGTGTGCAGCCGCCGGTCATCATCGCCGCGTTTGCGGTAAGCGAGGGGCTCGGCGCCCTCGGTATACTTCTTCTTGCCGTCGTTTCCGCTTGGGGCATTCGCCTTACGGCAAACTGGGCGTACACCTTCGGCGACCTGAGCCACCAGGATTGGCGATACACCATGCTGGCGGAGAAAACCGGCGTATTCTATCCTATCGTTAATTTTATCGGCATACATATGGTGCCCACTCTCGTCGTATGGGGCTGTGTTCTCCCCGTCGTACACGCTATCCGCACGGATGCTCCCGTGACGGTTCCGTCGGTTATTTTTATCTGTATTGCTCTGGTTGCTGTCGTAATGCAAGGGGTGGCGGATTTCCAGATGCACAGCTTCAGAAAAAACCGCGACGCAGCCTTTATCCGCAGAGGGCTCTGGAAATACTCACGCCATCCGAACTACCTCGGCGAGATAACGCTTTGGTGGTGCGTGGCTCTCGCGGTGATCTGCTCGACGCCCGAAGCCTGGTATCTTTGTGCCGGAGCCCTTGCAAACGCCCTTCTCTTTCTCTTTGTCAGCATACCCATGGCGGACAAGCGACAGTCGAGAAAGGCGGGCTTTGCGGAATATAAATCTCAGACCAGAATGCTGCTTCCGATTAAAAAATGACAACAAAACGTTACAAAAGAGGCTGATTTTACATCAACCTCTTTATTTTTTATATTCTTTTAGTAGCTTTTATTTAAGCCCAAGCCTTGTCTGCGGTGCATCAATTCCGGCGACAACGCCATCCACGCGCACATCGTATTTTTCAAGCCTGCCCTCACGCATCAGAGCATATATTACCTCATAGGAAAGAGGCTCGCGCTGGCAGATATCCGCCTTCTCGAAAAGCTCGTCTATCGCCTTGTAAAGATCTGCAAATATCTTATCCCCCTCGGAGAGCACCTTGCATATCCGCTCGTACGCCGCCTGTCTTACGGTGGCGTCGGTTTCGGCAAGAACTGCGGGGGCCTTATCAAAGGGCTTTACAACGTAGTGATCGGCATACACGATCCCCGAAGAGCACGGCGGCAGAAGTATCGGCTCGCCCGCATCCTCCGGGAAAGCGAGGGACGAGGTGGCAATATACGCTCCGTGAGGAGCAAAAGCCACGAAAATAGGCATATTTATCCTGGCCCAGACGATTCCGTCGGAAACCGCGGGCGCAAGCAAAAGTCCTGCTATCTCACCGGGCATATCCGTGTAGGCCTTTTCCATAGCGGCGCGAGGCTCAAGGCCGTTTCTGATATTTCTGTATATCAGCTGACACATAACGTCACTTACGTGAGCCGAGCATCCGTCGCCAAGGGTTATATGTACGCGCTTTTTGCCCATATCCAGACGGGATCTGAGCTCGTATCCTTCGTTATAAAGCTCATCTGCAATAGCACTGCGCTCGTCAGACAAGGGGCTAAAAAATCCCATACCGCCGTTGGCAATATACGCAAGCTCCGGGGTGCCGTTGCACCTGCCGATGAAGGGATGCGCCCACTCGCCGTTACCGGAGCCCTTAGAGCGGCTGTGCATTATACCGACGTTTCCAAGAAGCTCCGCCGCATCCGTACAGGAAAGAAGCCTGGCAGTGTCACCGATCAGCTTCGCAGACGAGATTTTCCCACCGTCGAGAGTCGCGATTCCCGTAAAATATCCACCGGCTAAGCCCTCCTCACGGCGCATCATTTCTATAAGCACCTCTGCGGCGTTTTTCCTGCCGACGTAACCTGCCATATTACACATAATGAATACTCCCAAATCTCAATTTATGTGACCATTATATCACATCGCCCCGACGATGTCAAGAGATGCATATATAAAAAACCGAGGATCCCCTTTGTTTTACAGGAAAGCCCCGGTTATGTCTTTTGTACGCAAAGTATTAATTATTCATACAAGGAATCTGCGAAGGGGATCGTCAGCGCCGCAAAAGAGGCAAAGCCGTGATCGAGGCTTCCCGTCCCATCCTTATACTCCCAAAGAGTCCCGGTGGTACGGCTCATATGAAGGCAAAAGGTATCAAGATTCTCTGCAAGAAGCAGGCGCTCATTCATATTTATAAGCACCATCATTCGCAGATACAACCCGATAAATGCATTCTTCGGGCAGAACTTATAACCTTCGCGAGAGAAGCCCCTGAAATCGTTTTTCACCTGCCAAAGAAGATCGGAATATTTAGGCTCCTCCAGGTCAATATGGCCGAACAGAATCGCGTAATACTGGCAGGCCTCGGAGATATGCCTTTGATTTTCGAGCTCGCCGCCCCGACGCCTTATCGCATGATCTACAAAAAGCCCTCCATCAAAGGACATTTCCAAAGTCCTCGCTCGGACGGATTCCGCCTTTGCCAGAAGCTCCGGCATGGAAAAGGTCAAGGCCGCCCGCGAAAGCACCTCGGAGTAGAGAAAATTCGTGGGATAGCTCACGTCCTGCGTCCACAGATTAGCATCGGACCACTCGACGAAATTCCAGGAAGGTAGCCCCTCAAGAAGTCCGTCGGAATTTTCATAGCGCCTAAGAAAATCAAGCACGCCCACAACCGACGGCCGGAATACCTCTCTGTCGAACTCGGGCCGCCGCAGGCACAGATACTCGCAGACCTCAAGCACGTACCACATATTC
>CAZABU010000007.1:0-31810 GCA_964483225.1 uncultured Ruminococcus sp.
CTCGCCCTTGAGGCGAAGTTCCAGGCCCTCTCTCCCGGAGGTGCAATCTCCTACGTTGAGGTACCGGATATGCAGAACAACATCGAGGCGGTGCTGGACGTTATGGAGTTCATTTATGAGAACATTATGTATGCCGAGCTGAACACCAAGAGCGATTTCTGCCAGGTCTGCGGCTACGACGGCGAAATACTCATAAGCGAGGACGATGACGGAAAGCTGGTTTGGGAGTGCCCGAACTGCCACAACCGCGATCAGTCCAAGATGAACGTGGCTCGCCGCACCTGCGGCTATATTGGTACCCAATATTGGAACCAGGGCCGCACCCAGGAGATAAAGGACAGGGTTTTGCATCTTTAATATAAAAAACGCGACTCACTCTTTGAGTGGATCGCGTTTTGCTTTTAATTAGAACTTAGTGGGATCGTTGGAATCCTGGATGCTTTTAATGCCGCTGGATATTGATTTGCCAATTGAGAGAAGCCCTTTTCCGACAACCATTGCGGTTTTTCCGTCTACGTGGATCTTTTTCTTTCCACTGTTCGAGTCATTTATCATAGCAGCTACATCGATATCCGATTCCTCGTCAGCCTCCGCGGCGGGAAGGGTTGCGATGAATTCCATCAGCCTCTTTGCATTGGCGTTTAAGCACCTGCTTTTTGCAGAGATAATGTCTGATACCCACAATATACCAAAGCCGCCAAAGGTAAAGTACTTGATGATACCCATTTTGATATCTCCGAGATAAAATCTGTCTACGCCAAGCACACCGGGAAAAACGGAAATCAGCTGACAGGTGGAAGGAGATTTGAAGGAAAATGCCGTTAACTCGTTTATTGCGTTGCTTGATACCTTTAATAGTGCCTCCTCCAGCTCGGTTTCAGTAAAGCTGTCATTGGGGAAGATAAAATCCTTGTAATGTTCGATGTAGGTTGCCATTTGAAGTTCTGTCATTGCTTTGCTCCTTTAACTGTTAAGATGTGTATGATATGCGAGCCACTGGGCTGCGGCCGCGGTTTGCTGATTTGCCAGGGCGGAGATTGCGGTGTTGTTTGCTATTTCTCTGTTGCTTGTTTCCAACTCGCGCAGGCTGGAATGTATGTTACTGAGGGTCTTATTGGCGTTTTGCAATTCCAGATATGCCGAGCGTTGATTGTCTGCTATATCGTCAAGAGTATAATTAATCTGTCTGAGATTTTCCAATTGCTCTATTTGGATACGTTCTTTGTCATATTCGCTGTAAATGCTGCCGCCGTTCCAAAAAACGGACGTATATTTTGGTAGCGCGAGATATTCGTATAGAGTTGCAATACTTGAAATTCTTCTGTATTTTGCCGGCAAAACATCTTCGGCATAAAGCACCTGCAGATTCTTTTTTGCCGTTGCCAAAGCCTTTTTAATGTATTGCTCTCTTGCCATGCATGAACGCTCACGCGCATAGCACGCTTCAATATCCGCGGGAAAATCACGCAGTCTTGCTTCGTATCCGTCTATCTTTCCGGATAAAATGATCGATTGCCTGCGTGCGGAGCCGTCGCCGCTAAATGCCTGGGATTTTTTTGAGGTTGCGTCCTTATATTTCTTTTTGGAAACCATGTACCAAACGATGCAGCCGGGGCCGATCATAGTGAAGAAAAAGATACCTATGCCGATGCCGAGGGTTAACATGAACGTTGCGATTGCCGGCAGGGCGATCTCCGCGGCAAACATTGAGGCGGCCATCCAACCTAATACAAATGATATGATGGCGGCCATTCCGGCAATAGTTATTGCCCGTCTGCAGTTTTTCTTCAGCACCTTCGGGTCGTTGTTAGGATTCTTTGTACTTGCATCGGGCTCGGATTTTGGAGCACCGAGGAGAGCAAGCTCTTTTTTTGTTGATTCCAATTGCCGGGCGGTATCCGCTTGCCTGCCTTTTAACCACTCGGTGTGTTTTTTTGCATCCGACGTAGCTCTTTCCGCTTCGGCAGCGGCTTCGGTCCAGATATAAACGTACTTTTCACACTCCAAGGCGTATTTTAGGTATTTTACCATATATGATGCATTGGCGCCGCGTTGATTCATAATGAAACCTCCTAAAAAACAAAAAATGCGCCAACCGAAGTCAGCGCACCGAAAAACGCAGGACTCCAATTGTCGCCAAACAACCAAGAAAAGACAAGTATGCAACCTTGTACCATAACTTGAAGGAATTTGCGTTTTTACCAAATTCATAAAATTATGGTACTGCAAAAAGAGTATACGTACCCCGGGGTAAATATACTTGCTTTTCTTTTATTAAGGTTGTTTGGCAAGGTAATTATATCACAAATATTTTTATTTGTAAATAGCAATAACAAAAATATATGTCTAAAAATGTACGTCAAGTGTGATATATCAAGTCAAAATTAGCGGGAGCGTTGCCGTGTGTTATGGCAACGCTCCCATTGAGCATTTCATATATTTGAAAAAGCAATCCACGGCGAAATGCAGTTAGTAACCGTTATACACTCTCGGCGCAGGGATCGCGTTTTGCTTTTTCTGTCAAATGTGATTGAACGCCGAGCCGCTAAGCTCCGATTTTAACTCCCTTGACATCAGCTTTTGAATAGCCATAGAAACGTCTACCTTGCCGTTAACTACCGCATCGACGGTTTCCACGATCGGCATTTCAACCTTATATTTTTTTGCAAGTCTGATGGCTGCGGGTAAAGCATTGATGCCTTCGACAACCATACCGACCTGCTTGATTGCCTTCTCGACCGGGACGCCTTGTCCTATCAGAACACCGCAACGGTTGTTACGGCTGTGCATGCTGGTCGCGGTAACGATCAGATCTCCAATGCCTGCCAGACCTCCGAAGGTCTGCTCTCTGCAACCCATAGCTGTACCTAAACGGGAGATCTCGGCTATTCCGCGTGTAATAAGCGCAGCCCTTGCGTTATCGCCGCAGCCGAGTCCGGTTGCAATGCCGGATGCCAGGGCGATCACGTTCTTCATTGCGCCGCACAGCTCGACGCCGCGCACGTCGTCATTGGTATATACGCGCATACAGTCCGTATTAAACACCCTTTGAACCGTTGTTGCCGCCCTAGCATCGTCGCTTGCGGATACGATAGTGGTGGGAAGATCCTTTATCACCTCTTCTGCGTGAGTCGGCCCGGACAGAGCCACCAACTTTACCTTGATGTTCTTCAGCTCGTCTGCAATGATCTCGGTCATCGTATAGAGAGTATTCGCTTCAATACCTTTGGCCACGTCTACAACTATCTGTCCGTCATTGATATAAGGTGCCGCTCTTCTTGCCGTTTCTCTGACGTAGGGCGAGGGAACGGCGAATACTAATATATTACCTGAACAAGCCTCGCGAAGGTCCTTTGTATATGAGATCTGCTCGGGCAACTCAACGCCGGGAAAATTCGGATGCTTTCGGGTTGCCCAAAGATTATCTATTTCCTTTTCGATAGCCGACCAGACGGTTACGGAGCTCCCGGAATTGCATAGCATTCTTGCAAGAGCAATACCCCAAGTGCCTGCGCCCAGGACACCGATTTTCATTATACCAGGCATTGATTTATCCTCCGTCAAATTTTATTTATCGCCGCTCAGCGTTGAATTATTCTAAATACGATATGAGTGGGAGCGTTGCCATAATAAGAGGACGCTCACGCCGATGCGTTTTATATTGAAATTGCAAACTTAAATTTACATTATCCCCGATAAAGCTCGGTTGACAGGTACTTTTCGCCGCCGTCGGGAAGAATGACAACGATGGCTTTTTTTGCGTTTTCCGGGCGTTTTGCCACCTCTGCCGCCGCGTGAAGAGCAGCACCCGAGGTAATACCCGAAAGAATACCGTCGCACCTTGCCGCGATCCTTGCCGCAAGATAGGCCTCCTCGCCCTCCACGGCGATGACCTCGTCGATAACCTCGCGGTCGAGATTCTCCGGAACAAATCCGGCTCCGATTCCCTGCAGAGGGTGGGGCCCCGCTGCGCCGCCGGAAAGGACGGGCGATTTTGCCGGCTCTACCGCGATCACTTTAACGGCGGGCTTCCTTTCCTTTAGATACTTACCGATACCGCTTACAGTGCCTCCGGTGCCAACGCCTGCAACGAGGACATCCACCTCGCCGTCAGTGTCCTCAAATATCTCCGGACCGGTGGTGGAGAGATGTGCGGCGGGATTAGCGGGGTTGTCAAACTGCGAGGGCATAAACGCGCCCTCTGTTTCACGGCAGATGCGCTCCGCCTCTGCAATTGCTCCGCTCATTCCGAGGGAGCCGTCGGTGAGCACCACCTCCGCGCCGTAAGCGCGCATAAGCTGTATGCGCTCCGCCGACATAGTGCTCGGCATAACGATGACGACCCGGTACCCCCTGGCCGTGCCTATGGCACAAAGACCGAGGCCGGTGTTTCCCGACGTGGGCTCCACCACCGTGCCGCCGGGCTTCAGCGCTCCCCGCCTTTCCGCATCGTCAAGCATAAAGAGTGCTGCTCTGTCTTTGATCGAGCCTGCTGGGTTGAAGCTCTCGAGCTTCGCGTATATTTTTGCCTGCAGACCGTACTCCCTCTCGAAGCCGGAAAGGCGGAGCAGAGGCGTTCTGCCGACGAGCTGTTCAACAGATGTGTATATTTTCATAAAATTTGTCCTGAAAGGAAGATTTTGTTATCCCTTTTTCGCAGGGAATGCGAGAACGTCAACGTTCTTGCGTGCAAGCCACTTTCCGTCGGTGAAATCGGGAATCGCCTGTGGCATACCGCCCTGCGCTACCGACTGCTCGGAGAGCGCGGTTACCGCCATCCAGGCCGCCGCATCATAGACGTCAATGGGGAAGGGGAGCCCCTCGGAGAGGCATCTGGTAAATTCAAGCCACATAATTCTGTCCATACCGCCGTGGCCGGTCTTCTTCTGCTCCTCGGTGATATCAGTCCAGCAGGAGGGAAGGTAATCCTTTTCGTATTCCTTGGCGTTCCGGAGGTAATCGGTGGCGAATTTCGTAGGCTGCCAGTACTCCTTCATTCCGTCGAGGAACACCGTGTCGGTATCCATAAAGTAGGCACCCTTCGTTCCCCTTACCGTCAGCTCGCGGCTGTAAGAACGGGGCAGGGTGGTGTCAAGCTTCAGAGCGATGGTTTCGCCGCCGGCGCAGGTGATGATGGTGTTGACCACGTCGCCCTGCTTGAATCTCGCTCCGACGAGGGAGGGGTCCTTTTCGGTGATTTCGGGGTGATCCTTCAGATACTGCTCAAGGCCTGCGGCTCTTGAGGCCACCGATACCAGCGACACCATACGGTTACCGCGGTTGATGCCGAGGATCCTTGCAATAGGTCCAAGCTCATGGGTGGGGTAATTCTCGGTATTGCGGTTAAGATAGTTGCGCAGGCGGTAGTGACGGATAATATTGCCCTCGGTCACCTCCCCACGCAGGTCGTGGGAATATGCACCCGAGCAGTGAACCACGTCGCCGAATACGCCCGCACGGCAAAGGGAGGTCGCCAGCAGCTCGTCACGGTTGAAGCAGCAGTTCTCCATAAACATAAAGGGAGTTTTCGTTTCCTCCCAGGTGCGCACGAGTCTGTGCAGCTCGTCGAGGCTGTAAGCGCCGCCCACCTCCATAGCGCAGGGTACGCCCGCCTTCATTGCGGCAATTGCTATCTCGATATGAGTGTCCCAGGAGGTGGCAACGTAGACTGCGTCCACGTCCTCTCTGGCAAGCACGTCGGCATAATTCGTAGAGGTGAAGGCGTCATAGTCGCGCTTTTCCTTGACTATCCTCGCAACCTCCTCGTTTCTGTCCTCGTAGACGTCGCAGAGCGCAACCACGTCGACGTGGTCAATGTTCAAAAGGACATCCTTTGTTATACTGCGGCCGCGCTGGCCAAGGCCGATGACTCCGATCCTTACGTTTTTCATTTCAAAAAGCTCCCCTTCGGGCTCCTCTCTTATTATAGGTTAAGTTTACTTGATGAATACAAAGTATTTACAAGGTAATAATACAACAAAAGGCCGCCCGTGTCAATAGATTATTTTCTCTCCGGGTGGACTTTTCTTCTGTTTTACGTCATTTTCTGCCGGCTACAGAGGGTGTAAATATTTTATTTGACAAAACGGTGTGAATATGTTAGAATGTATGCAAGGGCAGCAGTACCGCCGCTGGGGCTCTTCAAAATACACGGCGGAGATTGATTTCTTATGAAGCTTAACTACAAGCGCACGATCCTCGTTGGCTTCGCGTTCTTTCTTATCAGCGCCTTCTGGCAGGCCTACGATGCGATCATTCCTCTTGCACTCACCAACCATTTCGGTCTTCCTCAGACCATCTCCGGCGTGGTAATGTCGGTGGACAACGTTCTTGCAGTATTTATGCTGCCTATCTTCGGCGCACTTTCCGACAAGGTAATGACCAGATTCGGCAAGCGTACTCCCTTTATCGTTATCGGTACCGCTGCAGCCATCCTTTCCTTTATCCTTCTTACCGTCGTAAACGGTATTCAGCTTAACGCCCTTGCCGATGCCGGAATCGTGGACACCTATAACGCGGCGCAGGCTACCTATAACGAAACGGTAAACGCGCTTAAGGACGCTTATGCGGCCGGCTCCATTACCGAGGCGGCGAAAAATGCGGGTATCGCAGAGGCTGACGCTGTGTTCACTCCCATCAAGGAGGCTCTCAGAGATCAGGCCCTCGAAATTACCCTGGAGAACATCTGGCCTCTCGTGGGCTTCATCGGCGTTCTTCTTGTCGTTCTTATTGCTATGGCGACCTTCCGCTCTCCCGCGGTGGCTCTTATGCCCGACGTTACCGTAAAGCCCCTGCGCTCCAAGGGTAACGCCATCATCAACCTGATGGGCACCGCCGGAGGTATTATCGTTCTTCTTCTCAGTAACATCTTCGCAATCTCCAAGAATCTCTATATGTCCTACACGGGCTACGTTATCGCCACCTGTATCGTAATGCTGGTGGGTCTTGGTATCTTCATCTGTACAGTTAAGGAGAAGTCCTGGGCCGAGGAGATGGAAAGGGATACCGACCGCCTTGGCCTGCGTGAGGAGGTCGAGGTCACCAAGGACGCGGTGGATACCCGCTCGCTCTCCAAGCCCGAGATGATCTCTCTGCTTCTTATCCTGGCGTCGGTTGCACTTTGGTACATTGGATATAATTCTATCACGAGTAAGTACTCGGTTTATTCCACAAACGTTCTTGGCGTTGATTACGGTCTTACCCTAATCGTTGCCCAGGCGGCGGCTATCGTGTCCTACATTCCCGTGGGCATCGTTGCCTCCAAGATAGGCAGAAGAAAAACCATTCTCGCCGGTATCATCATGCTGACCACTGCCTTCTTCATCGGTAACTTTATCAACGCGGGCGCAAGCAACCTCGTCATGTACCCCATCTTCATTCTTGCAGGTATCGGCTGGGCTACCATTAACGTAAACTCCTTCCCCATGGTCGTCGAGCTTGCTCGCGGCGGTGATGTGGGTAAGTACACCGGCTATTATTACACCGCATCCATGTCTGCTCAGATTGTTGCGCCCATTCTTTCCGGAGCGCTTTACGACCTGTTCGGCATGAGGGCGATGTTCTTCTCCTTCGGTACCGTATTTGTTGCTCTTTCCTTCGTTACTATGTTCTTCGTCAAGCACGGAGATGCAAAGCCTGCGACCCAGGGTGCTCTCGAGAGCCTTGCGGGTTCGGACGACTGATAGGTGGCGCCTATGGATTGGCTGTTTATCATAATCGTAGTGCTTCTTGCTCTCCTGACGGTATATACCGTCCTTATAGCTCCGATTCCCACAAAGGAGATAAAGAAGTATAAGGGTGCCCGCTTCGCTCACAGAGGCCTTCACGGCGAGGGCGTTGCCGAAAACTCCATGACCGCCTTTATTGCCGCCCGTGACAAGGGCTTTGGCATTGAGCTTGACGTCAGACTTTCCTCAGACGGGGAGCTTGTGGTTTTCCACGACGATACCCTGGACAGAGTCGCCGGCGTCTGCGGCAGAGTTGACGAATATACCGCAGAGCAGCTTGCACAGATCAAGCTTTCCGGCACGGAGGACGGCGTACCGCGCTTTACCGACGTGCTTGCGGCCATTGACGGCGCAGTGCCTCTGCTCGTTGAGATAAAGGAGGATGCCGGTAAGAGTGCCGTTTCCGCAAAGACGGCGGAAATTCTCGCACAGTACAAGGGCGACTACATTGTCGAGTCCTTTAACCCCCTCTCTCTTGGTAATATCAAGAAAAAGCTGCCCACGGCGGAGCGCGGCATACTTTCTATGAATTATCAGCGCGAGAGTCGCGAGAAGTACGGCAAATTCCTTTATTACGCTCTGCGCTTCCTGCTCACAAACCGACTTTGCTCCCCCAGCTTCGTTGCATATAAGCACACCGACCACGACAGCATCTCGCTGAAGGCGGCAAGGCTGATGGGCGCCGTCGCCTTTGCCTGGACTGTCCGCTCTGCGGAGGAGGAGGCCGCCGCTTTGGCAAACGGTTTTGACGGAGTGATATTCGAGGGATATATCCCCGAGGAAAAATAATTTTGAGCAAAGCCCCGCTCGGGGCTTTGCGTGTTTATAACGAAAGGAAGATAAAAATGTTTGAATATACCTCGGCCGCGGTCGATAAGATAGTTGCCGATTTCAAAAGGGCTATATTCGCCTTCTCCGTGTCTACCCAGGCGCTTTATCTTTGCTATCTGGTATACGCCTTTGCCACGGGCGCGGGCGCCCTGTGGGCCAACATCGTGTTCGCCGTCCTCACGGTGGCTTATCTTGCGGTTTATATCGCTACCTACGATATGAAGGATAGCCAGCTCGGAAAGCTCAGGGGCATCGCCGCGAAATACCGCCGCTGGATAGCTCTCGGAGTGAAGGCGTTTACGGCGGTTTCCACGGTGTACGGTATTTATATAGCCACCACCGAGGTGAACGTGGTGACGGTGAGCCTGACGGCCTTCTCCGTCGTCGGTCTTGCTATACAGGTTATACTCGAGCTTATCCGATACATAATCGTGGATAGATTTGAGCTGCTTAAAACCGGATTCCAAAAGGATATGGAGCCGATAACCAAGCCGGTCAACGCTATCGGAAACGTGATACGGCGCGTTAAGGGCGAGGAGGAAGCCGAGCCCGCACAGCTGAACGCTAAAAAGCTCGGAGTGCTGGAGCGTCGCGTAATTGAACGCAGGCAGAGAAAGCAGGAGGAGCGCGAGGCAAAGCGCGCGGCACGTGCGGCCAAAAAGGCTATTCCCACCGAGGAGACTGCCGAGCCTGTTCAAAAATAAAAATGAAAGGAGCCGATTTGCGGCTCCTTTTTGCATAAATTGTTGATTCGCTTTACAGCAGCATCATTATCAGCGGCATTGTGACGATTGAAAGTATCGTTGATACCGTTACGAGGCGCGATACGTATATCGCGTCGCAATTGAATTTCTCCGCGAACATCGTCGCCGAGGTGGCGGCAGGGCAGGCGGCAAGGATGATCACCACCGCAGACACGGCGTAGTTCAGCTCAAGGCCGAGCAGCCCGAGCAGCTTTATGATTCCGATCATAATAAGCGGCAGCACCGCGTGGCGCAGACCGAGGAAAAGATACATATGCTTGTCCCTGAGCATTCCGTCGAAGCGCATCTCCGCAAGGCGCAGGCCGATAACGGTCATGGAAAGGGGAGCGACGAGATTCTTCAGCATCGTGAAGGCCTCGACTATTATACCGGCGTGCTCACGGGTGAAGCCGTCGATGGGGAGAATAAAGAAGAGCAGACCGACCGCCGCCGCGAGGGTCACGGGATGGAGCAGGGCCTTGAGAATGGAGCCGGAGGAATCCTTGACAATATTATCGTCGTCCTCGGCGCGGGTGAGCCTGGTAACCTCCTCGTGATCGTCCACGCCGTCGGCGTTTGCGTCGCGTCCCTTGGTGCAGATATAGACGCCAAGCGACCAGAGGAAGAGGTTGAAGGTGATGTTGTAGATCGAGGCGTAAAGGGTGGCGCCGGGATAAGCGTCCTCAAGCACCGCCGCAATGAGAGGGATGCCCATAAAGGCAGCGTTCGAAAAAATGGTGGCGAAGCGGAGCATTCTCCGTCTTCCGTCGGGCGCACTGCCGAAAAGCAGCATCGACACTACCGCAAAGATCACGTGTGCAACGATGGACAGAATCAGCACGAAAAGCGAATTTTTAAGAATTTCGCCGTCGTAGGGGCGCAGATAGGCAAGGAAAATAAGCGCGGGCTGGGCTATGTAGAGGACGAGGTTTGATAGCCCCTTTCCAAGCCCCATAGGCGCCATTTTGCACTTTTTCATAATAAATCCGGGGATCATCATCAAAAACAGAAGCCCCACGTTGTATATTATATCAAAAACCACGTCCATATAAATTCTCCTTTAAGTAACAATATTTTACCATTTCTTTACCGCCTTGTCAAGTAATAAAAAAACGGCCATTTTTCATTTTTACCGCTTGACAAGCGATTTTTTATATGATAAAATAATTGTGAATAATAAAAATAGGTAAATTTGCCCATAGGAGGATATTTCAGATGAAGAATTACGATTGCTATAAGAAATCCGGTACCAAGGATTATAAGATAACCTATTCGGAGTACGAGCCCATCTCTGCTTGGGGCTACGTTGGATACAATATCCTCTGGTCCATTCCCGTAATCGGCTGGCTTATTTTCCTCTGCCACGCCCTCACCCCCAACGAGTCCGCAAGGAGAAGCTATGCGCGCTCCTTCTTCTGCGCCCTTCTCGTTTCCGTGATCCTTATTGCGGTTGCGGTCATCGGTGTTTACGCCTTTATTATGATCGGCTTCGGCAGCGTTGAGATGTTCCTTGAGATGATGGCGCAGTACGGTTTCGTTTTACCTGGTTAAGATTACGTTAAACCCTTTATAAATACGAATAAGCTAAAAGCGAGGCAGGAAATTCCGCCTCGCTTTTTCGTTTTTGCTTTGTGTATGCTCGTTTTATCTGTTGACCTCGGGATTCTCGGTACGGCCTAAAAGATAATCGATAGAAACGTCAAAATAATCTGCCAGCATAGTCAGAGTTTTATAATCCATTTCGCGCTCGTGGTTTTCATACCTGCTTATGCTGTTCTGATTCATATTCAAATCAAGAGCGAGCTTCAGCTGTGAGATCCCCCTCTTTTTTCTTAGCTCCCGCAAACGAAACATATAAAACCCCTTTTTTATTAATTACCTCTTGACTTTATTATACCAACATGGTATAATAAAAATATCCCATTTTGGGATAGTGTTTTCTACTAGCAATATTAATTCTAAAAGAAAAAAGGAGTTAGCTATGAAAAAGAAAATCTCTCTGATGATAGCGCTATTGACAGTTCTTGCCCTTGCGCTGGTGCTCGGCGGCTGTAACGGTACGGAAACCTACACGATACAGTATACCGACGATGCGGGTGTTCATTCCCTGACCGTTGAGGCCGGCGGTCTGTATTCGCTGGAAAGCCTGCCCGAAAGGTTCGGCTACGATTTCCTTGGCCTTTTTGATGCGAAGACGGGCGGCAAGCAGTACGTAGACGAAAACGGGAGCGCGCTTTCGGCCTTTGAGGACGAAAAGAATCTTGTTCTGTTCCCGCGGTTCAAAGCAAAGGAATATACTCTGTTTCTGGATTACCGGGGGGCAGAGGCTATCGGCGGCCGCTCTATTAAGGTGAGCTACGGAAGCGAAATCAGCGGCCTTCCCGCAAATCCCACGATTGCTAATATGACCTTTGAGGGCTGGTTTACCGAAGCCGAGGGCAAGGGCATCAAGGTAGCCGACAAGCAGGGCGCCATGCCCGAAACAGGCAAGGTCGTCGAGACTGTATTCGACCTTACCGATGAAAACGGCAACATATATATCTACGCATACTTCACTATCAATCAGTATACCGTAACTCTTTATTCCGAGGACGGTAAAGCCCCCGAAACGTTTACCGTCGATCACGGAACGGACATCAAGACTATTGTGCCCACCGCCCGTGTGAACGGCAACGCCGTGCTGGTATGGTCTACTGTAAGGAACGATACCAATAAAGAATCCGTATTTACCGGAAAGATAACCGAGGACATGGTGCTCTATGCCGCAGAATACGCTCCCGTAATCGACTTTGACGCAAACGGCGGCGACGCACCCGTGCCCCTGGTAGCTCTTGCGGGATCTGCCGTGGAGCTTCCGACACCCACCAGAGAGAATTATGAATTTATAGAGTGGCAGGACGAAAACGGCAATACCTATACCTCGACCGTGATGCCCTCCGAAAGCATTACCGTAAAGGCCGTATGGCAGGCAAAGCTCGTCTTTGATGAAAACGGCGGCGCTGACGTGCTTGATATATCGAAGCCCCGGGGCGAAACGGTTGAATTGCCCACACCCACCAGAGAGGGCTACATTTTCGCAGGCTGGTATACGTCGGACAAGGAAAAATACACGAGCAACGTTATGCCCGCGGAGGGAATCGCCCTCAAGGCTGGCTGGTATGAGGAAAAGACCCTCACGCTCCATAAGGTTAAGGGCGACTCCAAGATCGGCGGCTTCCATAGTATCTACATAACCATGGAGGATAGGCTTACCTTCAATTTGACGAAATATCTTCCCGAGGACTTCAGCGGCACCGTAAAGATAGACGCTCATCTGAAGATAAAGCACGATAACGCATCTATTACCAAGCCTAAGACCATGACTCTGAAGTTCTACAGATCCAACACTGTAAGCGACACCGAGCTTTTATATAGCACCAGCTTCGTGCTTACCTCGGAGAAATACGCGCAGTATGATTACTCCTTCACCGCCGACCTCGAGGGTAACGTAATATACGGCGCGGTTGTGATGAGCTCCTCCAGCGGTTCCGCATACATTTCGGATTATTATTACGATCTTACCTATCCGGATACGGCAAATCTGATTTTGTAATTTCATAAAAAAGAAACAAGCGGCTGTTCAATACCTTTTGGTAAAGAGCAATCGCTTGTTTCTTTATTCTGTCATTCTCCGCGCGGATATCAAAGCCGTTCCATCGTGCTCTGCTCGGCGACGCTTTCTTTTTCGCTCTCCACGACGGCCACCTCCAGCGGCTCGAAGGCGCGGTAATATCTTACACCAAGCTCACGCAGAGCCGCGGAGCAGAAATGGAGATTATCCTTGTTGGACTCCAGCCCCTTGGCGGATGCAAAGGCGGTTTGGGGGACGGTTGCCACCGTCTTCTGCATAGCTTCGTTTATGTAGAGATAATTTTCAAGCTCATAATCGTCGCGGCGGGGAAGGAAATCGCCAAGACCGCCAACAATGAAGGGTATACCCTCGAGCCCGGCCTCCCTGCGGAAGTCCTCAATAAAAGCAGTGAGTCTCTCGGCGTAAAGGGGATAGTCACCACGTCTGCAATCGCCCTCGCCCTGATGCCAGATTATGGCTACCACGTGAGAGGTGCGCATTGCCAGCTTGGTCATAAGCACCGCGTGGTCAAAGAGAATACCGCCCTTAGCCCACGTCGTTATGGGTGTGCCGCCGTCAGCGCAGGGGATAAGACCCACGTCCACGTCGGGGTGAGCCTTTGAATATTCGTCGGCAAAGCTCTCGGCCAGGGATACTCCCGCCCAGGGCCTGTCGGGATTCACGGGCACGAACATAGGCTGCCAGCGTCCGTTGCGAAGCACCTTGAGCTTCGGGTTCTTTATAGGCTCGACCTCGGAGGGGATTCCTCTGCCGGCCATATTGGATTGACCTATCATAAGTATAGAATGTGTCATATTGCACCTCCGCACAGCTTTCGTAAGTAAGTATATCACAAAAAATCCGATTATTCAACCGCCTCGGATAAAATATAGAAAAAATTTATCTTGTAAAACTCGAGCGTATCTGCTATAATGTAATGGTAAAAGACCCGCGCTCAGCAAAGCTACAAATTCATAGAGCCGGGCATAGAAAGCGAAAAGACCTTGAAAATTCTTGTAATCGGCGACGTAACCAGCCCCGCAGGCATAGAGCATCTCGGGCGGACTCTGTGGAAATTCAGAGAAAAAAACGGTATAGATTTCTGCGTCGTCAACGGTGAAAACGCCTCCTTTATCACGGGCATATCCCCCGACCTTGCGGAAAAGCTGCTGCTGGCGGGAGCCGACTGCATTACCGGTGGAAACCACACGATGCACAACAGCCGCACTCATACGATGCTGGAGGAGAACGAGGCTCTTTTGCGTCCCATCAATTACGGCGATTCGGTGCCCGGTCACGGCTACACGGTGCTGGATGCGGCGGGCTACAGAATGCTGGTAATAAATGCTATGGGCAACGTCCATATCGAGCCGGTGCTGGATTCGCCCTATCCTTATATTGACCGCGTGCTCTCCGAGCGCGACGGCGAATACGATTTTTCCATACTCGATATTCACGCCGAGGCCACGGGCGAGAAGGTCGCCATTGGCTACGCCTACGATGGGCGCATAAACGTGATCTTCGGCACTCACACCCACGTGCAGACCGCAGACGAGCAGATCCTGCCTCGCGGTACTGGCTATATTACCGATGCGGGAATGTGCGGAGAATCGGGCGGCGTTCTGGGAATGGATCCCGAGTGCGTAGTGGCAAAAATGCGCACGAAAATGCCCTATCGCTTCCGCGCGGCCGCAGGCGAGGTAAGAGCCGACGGAGTTATATTTACCCTCGATACGTCGAAAAGAGTTGTGACGCGAGCCGAGCGCGTGAAGATATAATTTTATCTCAAAATAGGCAAATTTGTAAAGTAAACTATACAAAACAAGAGGTTTTTATGTATAAAACTCAGGTTGCGGTAATAGGCGCCGGGCACGCAGGAATAGAGGCGGCTCTCGCCTCTGCCAGAATGGGCGTGGATACCGTGCTTTTCACCATCAGCCTTGATGCGGTGGCAAATATGCCCTGCAATCCTTCCATTGGCGGAAGCGCAAAGGGGCATCTCGTCTTTGAGATCGATGCTCTTGGCGGAGAGATGGGCTATGCCGCAGACAGGGCGACGCTCCAGTCACGGACACTGAATCTCGGCAAGGGCGCGGCGGTGCATTCAAAGCGCGTTCAGGCCGACAGAAACGAATATAAGAAAATAATGAAGGTGACCCTTGAGTCCGAGTCCCGACTCAGACTCGTTCAGGCGGAGATAGTGGAGGTACTGACCGAGCGCGGTGATGGCGACAAACCTCGCGTTGTCGGTGTGCGCACCCATCTTGGAGAGGAGTGGCAGGCGTCAAGAGTCGTAATTGCCACGGGCACCTTCCTTGAGGCTCAGATTTTCGTGGGCGACAAGGTGTATTACGGAGGCCCCGACGGAATGCTCCCTTCGAGAGGTCTTTCCGCCTCTCTTGCTTCCCTCGGACTTACCATTCAGCGCTTCAAGACCGGCACTCCCGCGAGAGTCCACAGAAGGAGCATTGACCTTTCGGTGCTGGAGGAGCAGAGCGGTGAGGAGAGTCCCATTCCTTATTCCTCAATAACCGAGGATTACGGGGATGTAAATCGGGTGTCCTGCCATATCGTTTACACTAACGCCAACACCCACAAAATTATCCGCGACAACCTTCATCGCTCCGCGATGTATTCCGGAAATATTACCGGCGAGGGTCCGCGCTACTGTCCCTCTATTGAAACCAAGCTCGTGCGCTTCGCGAACAAGGAGCGGCATCAGCTGTTCGTTGAGCCCTGCGGTATCGACACCGAGGAGATGTATATTCAGGGCTTCTCCACCTCTATGCCCACCGATGTGCAGTATGATATGCTCCGCTCGCTTCAGGGCTTCGGAGAGGCCGAGATAATGCGCTATGCATACGCCATCGAATATGATCTGGCCGACCCCACCGAGATGTACCATACTCTTGAGTTCAAGGGTGTGGACGGACTTTATGGCGCGGGGCAGTTCAACGGTACCTCGGGCTATGAGGAGGCCGCCGCCCAGGGGCTTGTGGCGGGGATCAATGCCGCCTTGGCCGAGCTATCCCGCGAGCCGCTGATCCTCACAAGAGATTCCTCCTACATCGGTACGATGATCGACGACCTTGTCACAAAGGGAGCTGCCGAGCCATACAGAGTAATGACCTCACGCAGTGAATACAGGCTCCTGCTCCGACAGGACAACGCCGACCTTCGTTTGACCGAGCTCGGCCACAGGGTTGGCCTTGTCAGCGAGGAGAGATATGCCGCCTTCTGCGAGAAGCGCCGTCTTATCGAGGAGGAAATACGCCGTCTTGAAAAGACCGTAGTGCCCCCCTCGGCAGAGAATAACGCCCTTCTGTCTGTCCTCGGCTCTGCCGAAATCAGTACGGGTATCAAGCTCTCCGAGCTCCTTCGCCGCCCAGAGCTCAGCTACGCGGCTCTCGCTCCCCTCGACCGCGACAGGCCCGCCCTTCCGCGCGGTGTGGTTACCACCGCTGAGGTGCAGGTGAAATACGAGGGCTATATCAGGCGTGAGCTCTCCGAGGTGGAAAGACAGAAGAAGCTGGAGGAGCGGACCCTGCCCGAGGATATTGATTACGGTGCTATAACCGGCCTTCGCATCGAGGCTGTGGAGAAGCTGTCAAAGATCCGTCCGAGAAACCTCGGGCAGGCATCGAGAATCAGCGGAGTCAATCCCGCAGACGTCAGCGTTCTTATGATATATCTTGCCTCGAAATCTCGAAAAATGTAAATAAAAGTTTGAAAAACAGAGCAAATGCGGTTCATTACTGCGTCTGCTCTGTTTAGTTTTTTTGTGGAAAGTTAATCGCTTTCTATCTCCACATCGTATTTCTTGTGTCTGAATATAAGGCGCATAAGAGCCTTGCCGTTGAAGGGAATCAGCGGATAGAGGTAATGCCGCTTTCCCGAAAGTGTCTTGCAGCTCGCAACCGCTACCGCGAAGATCAGGAGCCCCAGGACAAAGCCCCATATGCCGAGTGCCCAAACAAGCCCGAGTATCAGCATTCGCATAAATTTGAAGGCATAGCCAAGCTCGTGATTCTGCTGGGCGAAGTTGGCAATAGCCACGAAGGCCATATAGAGGATCACGTCCTCGCAGAGCCACCCCACCCCGACCGCAAAATCACCGAGGATCAGCGCGCCCACCACCGACAGGGAGTTCGACAGCATATCCGGTGTGTTTGTAGAGGCGATCTTCAGTCCGTCGATGGCAATCTCTGCCAAAAACAGCTGGAGAATGATGGGTAGCGCGCCGGGGGCATCGGGCACGAGAAAGGACAGCGCGTCGGGCAAAAGCGCGTCGTATTCAAGCACCAAATACCACAACGGCGTTATCACCACCGACAGCAGAAGAATGAAGGTACGTACGATGCGCATATAGCTGCCCGTAAGGGGCGGAAAATAGAAATCGTCTGTTTCCTCAAGATAATCAAATATCGATGTCGGCAGTATCATCGCCAGAGGCGAGGTGTCGCAGAGGACGATAACGCTGCCCTCGAGAATGCTCGCCGCCGCCGAGTCGGGACGCTCGGTGGTGCGTATCTTCGGGAAGGGGTTGAACCAGCCGCTCCGTATCAGAGATTCCGCAAGACTCTGGGTACCCAGGGTCAGGGAGCGTGGCCTTGTGCTCTTTATCTTCCTTCTCACCTCGTCAACGGTTTCTGCATCGGCAACTCCGTGCATATAGCATATTGCAATATCGGTGTCGGAGGCTCCGCCGAGGGAAACGTGCTCAACGGTGAGGGCGGGGTCGCGTATCCTGCGGCGAATGAGGGCGGTGTTGGTTATAAGCGTTTCGACAAAGCCGTCCCTGGAGCCCTGCATGACCTTGTCGGTTTCGGGCTCTGCCGTCTGCCTTGCGGGATAGGTACGAAGGTCGAGCAGTATCGCCTCTCCGCAAAAGCCCTCGGCTAAAAGCAGCGTTTGCCCGGAAAGCACCGCACGCAGGAGCTTATCCACACGCCGTTCCCTTTCCACCTCAACGTACGGTAGCTTGCGCTCCAGCTCCTCAGCCGTGCCGAGGCTGGTCTGGGAGAGCAGGTATTGCATTATCCGCAGCATCTCGCCGTCCTTTACGAAGCCGTCAATATAGTAAAAGCAGGCGTCCTTCTCGCATACCGTAAGATGCCTCTCAATGATATCAAAGCTCTCATTTACCCGCAAAAGCCCGGATAAAAGCTCAATGTTCTTGCCGTGGTCGGCAACAAGTACGTCTGTTTCCATATACCGCTCCGCAATTTGTTTTGTAGTATTCTTGCCCACGCGGAGTGGAAATATTCAGGGCGCAACTGCTTTATATGTTTGCAAAATAGTCCATTATTTGTTGCATCACGCTCTCGCAGTCCCCCCCTGAAGTATCCGCTTTTAATATCTGCTTTAGCGGCAAGTTCAACGAAATCAGTTAACTTGCGGAATTGAGCCGGAGAAATGCCGTCGGAGGAGGGAACGATCTGCTCACAAATCGCCTTTTCGTAAATTGCCGTATTATTGCCTTTTTCTTTTATCTGCGGATTTGCTTTCAAATATCTGTGTATAGTTCTGGCTAAGAATCTTTTTAGCATTGCGTACCGAGAAAAATGATTATTTTCAAAAGATAAATGATTTTTCATAACTACTCCATCAGGTGTTTTTTATATCATAACACTTTAGTTAGCCGAAATCAAGTACTAAACATAAATTAAGTATTTCGCCGAGAAAATAATATATACTTACTACGCCAATATTTAGTAAGAGGTGAGTATATGAAGCTGAACGAAGCGATTTCTCTGCGGTTGCAGGAGCTTCTCAACGAGAAGAAAATGACCGCCTATAAGCTGTTTTCCATGAGCGGTGTGTCGCAGGCGACCATTAGCGATTTGAAAAACAAAAATAATAGTGGAGTTAACGTAAGGATCCTTTACGAGCTTTGCGAGGGGTTCGGCATCGGGCTTTCTGAATTTTTCGACAGCCCTCTGTTTGAGAAAGGTAATATTATAGATTGATGCGGATGGGGAAAATCTGCGATTTGACACCTTTAGTTTACAAAATCACTTGATTCCCGGCGCGGCTGTATTGCGTTTTTATTGCTTGTTTGCATTTTTTATTCTTTGTTGCAAAAGCGTTGAAATCCATTTGAAGATATGCTAAAATGAAGAAAAAGCCTTGCGGCAGAAAGTGTGACTTGCAATGAATGAAAAGAATTTTGGCGTAATGCTCGATATGTCGAGAAACGCCGTTATGAAGCCCGAGCAGGTGAAGAAATTTGCCAAGACGATACGCTCCTTCGGCTATAATATGATAGAGCTCTACACCGAGGACACCTACGAGGTAGAGGGGGAGCCCTATTTCGGTTATATGCGCGGCAGATATACCGCAGAGGCGAGGTCGAGTCTGTTCCCGAGCTTGAGGAGGAGCTGCTGGACTTTATAGGCTCTCCTAATGCAAAGCCCCACACGTCCGTGTACTACAACAGCTGGGAAAAGATAGCCAGCGTGAACAGATTTGATTGGTAATCTATAAACAATAAAAAACAAAAAAACGAAGGGCTGACCCGCGGGTCAGCCCTTTTAATATATTAATATAAATGTAGAAAGCGAAAAATCAGAGCTCGGTTTCCTTATAGCACTCGAGTATCACCGCATCCTCAAAGTCAAAGACGTCGGGGGTGAGGGAGTCGAAGAGGCCGTAATGGAGAGGCACGGCGTGAGCCGCACCCAGCTCGTAGGCAAAGTCGGCGGCATCGCGCGCGTTCATATTGTTGCCAACGCCGTTGATGGGAAGGAAGGCGTAATCCACTCCGTCCTCCACGAGCTCCAGCACGTCGTCGATAACGTCGTAGTTGTATAGGGTGTCGCCGCTGACGTAGTAGGTGGCGGAGCCGTCGTCAATGATGAAGCCCACCGCCGTGCGGTCGCTGTGCTCTGCGCGTACCGAATAGAAGGTAACGCCGCCCTCGCTCCAGACGGTGTGAGGGGAGAGAAGCACGTAGTTGTGAGGGCCGCCGTAGGTGCGAACCTTAAAGTAGGCGTTCTCGCCTGCAAGGACGGTCACGGGCTTCTCGGTCTGAGTGAGATAATTCTTCAGCGTGTCGGGGTCGAGGTGATCCAGATGGTCGTGAGTGATGAGGAGCACGTCGGGGATAATACCGAGGAATTTTTCGTCCACGGGGATCCGTCTGTGCTTGGCAGGGTCGAGAGTTTCGCCCACCGAATCGGAGAGATAGGGGTCCACCATCACCGTAAGCTTTCCGGTATCAAAGAGCAGTCCCGCTTGAGTAAGCCATGTAACCTTCATAATAATTTCCTTTCGTTTGCAGAGGGCTGTGCCCGATATTTTTTGTAATCAGAAGGGAGAGAGAATAAGTATGCCGAGGAATGCGGAGCAGACACCGATGGAGGCACCTGTGATAACGTCCCTTAGGAAGTGTATTCCCAGCAGCACCCGCGCGACACAGAGAAAGACTCCGAGGCTCAGCAGCACGATGCCGAGAGGGAGATTCACGTAGCACAGACACACCCCGATGCAGAAGATCGAGAATGCGTGTCGGGAGGGGAAGGAGCTTCCGCACTTGTCCTTCGGCGGCTTGATGTAGAAGTCGTAGAGCTCGTATGGCCTCGGCGCATTTATCAGACGGCGGAGCAGCGAAACCGAAATAAATGGCACGCCGCAGACGGCGCAGAGCTTCGCCGCAGAGAAGAATGACTCATACCAAAGGTGGAACACCATATAGGTAAAGGCGGCCACGGTAGCTATGCTGATGAGGAAGGAAATCAGCTGGAGCCAGAATGAGAGCCTGGGCATGTTGTATACCTTTTTTAGCAATTTTTCCATCTTTTGTTTACATTTTGCGGCAATTTAGCCGAGTTTTCGCTCGTAAATGCGCATGAAATCCTCCTCGAGAATACCGGACATCTCGTAAGGGCAGATGAACTTGTCGCCGTGCTCAAGATTGCCGCCAAGCACACCGGAATGGTCAGAGCCGCCCATCTTGTAAAGGGCTTTTTCCTCGCAGAGCTGCTCATAGAAAAGATGCTCCTCGCCTGTGAGCATCGGGTGCCTGGTCTCGAAGCCCATAATCCCTATTTCGAGAAATTCGGATATAGCCTTTTTGTGTCCCGCGCCGCCGGGGTGAGCAACGACTGCAACGCCGCCCGCCTCAATTATAGTCTTCACCACCTGCTCGGTAGAGATGTCCCGATAGCCGTAGCCGGTGATCTCGCGGATCTTCTCGTCAAGTCCCAGCGAGTGAGAGAAGTTTTTCATAAGGAACTCGTTATATTCCTCGTGGCGGTAGATGCCGTGCTTTTTCATAGCCACAAAGACCTGGTTGTTGCACAGATAGTCGTTGTAGGGAAACTCGTCGCGCACCTGCTGCCAGGTGATGCCGTCGCGGAGCGTGCCGCGCTGGATACCCCACTCGAACATCAGCCTTGAGCGCTCGGTCTGAATGCCGGAGCACCGAGCGAGCAGCTCGGCCATTTTTTTGTTTTCGGGATTAAAGTCAAAGCCCAGCAGATGGACTCCGAGGCTTCCGTGATAGGTGCTGAACTCGCAGCCGAGAATGGACTTAAGTCCCGCCTGTCTTGCCGCCTTGTTGGTGAAATAGGTTCCGCTGACCGTGTCGTGGTCGGTGAGAATGATTCCACCGTGTCCTTCGCGGACTGCAAGCTTGACAAGCTGCTCCGGCGAATATTCCGCGTCGGAAAAGCAGGAATGGTTGTGACAGGATGCAAAGATCTTCATGCTCCACCTCTCGTCTGTTTTTTCTTTCATTTAGTTTAGCACTTTTTTCTTATTTTGTCAATGCGCCTCTTCCATATTTTTACACGCGCGAAAAATTCACCGAATATTTGTTGACAAATGCGTCGGATTATGTTAGTATATTTAAGTAAATTTAATTTTTTAAGAGGAACACTCATGCAAACTATTGAAAAAGAAGTGGTTTCCGGCGCACTGCCCGATGCAGGTCTTACCGACGGGCAGGTGGCGGCTGAGGTTGCCGCAGGTCACGTAAACGTTTCCAAGGAAAAGGCGGGAAAGAGCTACGGTCGTATCATCGCAGACAATCTTTTCACCTTCTTCAACTTCGTTTGGGCGCTGGTTACGGTGGTGCTGGTCTCTATCGGAAGCTTCTCCAATCTGACCTATCTTGCCATAATCATTCCCAATATTCTTATCGCCGTGCTCAGCGAGGTAAAGGCGAAGCGCACGGTTGAAAAGCTCTCTGTCACCACAGAGCCCAAGGCCGCCGTTATCCGTAACGGCGTGCTCTGCGAGATCGACGTTTCCGAGATCGTTCTCGGCGACGTTATGAAGATCGAGCTCGGCAAGCAGGTGCTCTCCGACGCCGTTGTTATCTCCGGCCTCGCTGAGGCAAACGAGAGTATGCTCACCGGTGAATCCGACGCTATAAAGAAGCAGGAGGGCGACACCGTCCTCGCAGGCAGCTTCCTTGTCAGCGGTACCATCTACGCGAGAGTCATTCGCGTCGGCGCGGACAACTACGTGCACAAGATCGAGAAGGCGGCCAAGGGCTTCAAGGCGCCTTCCTCCAACCTCTTCCGCGATCTTAACCGACTGATAAAGTACATAGGTATCTTTATGGTGCCTATGACGGCGGCAATGCTTATAGCAAACTTCTTTGCTTACGATAAGGATTTCCACACGGCGCTGATAAAGACCTCCGGCTCGGTTATCGGTATGATCCCTGCGGGAATCTATCTTCTGGTAACCATTACCCTGACGCTGAGCGTGATTACTCTTGCGAGAAAGCGTACCCTCGTTCAGGATATGTATTCCATCGAAATGCTGGCCTCCGCCGACGTTGTCTGCCTTGATAAGACCGGCACCATCACCGACGGAACGATGTGCGTCACCGCCTTCGAGGCTCTGGACGGCTCTGACGGCGCCGCTCTCCGCGAGGTGATGGCCTACGTTGAGGGCTCTGAGCAGAGCATCAACAACACCTCAAAGGCCCTTATAGATTATTTCGGCAAAAAGGATGCCGCAGTCCTCGATAAGCTCCCCTTCTCCTCGGCGAGAAAGTATTCCGCGGTCAGCCTTGAGGGCGTTGGCATCTACGCCATAGGCGCCCCCCGCTTCGTTCCCTGCGACGTATCCGAGGAGCTGGAGGAGAAGATCAAGCTCCACGCCCTGGAGGGTCAGCGCGTGCTTCTTCTTGTTAAGCTCGATTCTATGGAATCCCGCGGTGTTGCCGTGGCTATGGTGGCGATCGCCGACCGCATCCGTCCCAACGCCAAGGAAACCATCGCCAAGTTCCAGGAGCAGGGCGTTACCATCAAGATCATCTCCGGCGACCACGCCGCAACCGTTTCCACCATCGCGGGCAGAGTGGGCGTCAACAACAGCGAAAAGTATATCTCCTGTGAAAATCTCACCGACGAGCAGCTTGCAGCTGCCGCTGATGAATACGCCGTATTCGGCAGAGTTACCCCCGAGCAAAAGGTCCTTCTTGTAAAGACTCTGAAGGCGGCGGGTCATACCGTGGCAATGACCGGCGACGGTGTAAACGATACCCTCGCCCTCAAGGAGTCCAACTGCGCGATAGCAATGGCGGACGGCTCCGAGGTGGCAAGAGGCGTGTCCCAGATCGTGCTTATGGATTCGGATTTCGGCACTCTGCCCGACGTCGTGCGCGAGGGTCGCCGCTGTATCAATAACGTGCGCTCCTCCGCAACCCTCTTCCTGATGAAGACCATCTTCACCGTTCTCCTCTCCATCTTCGCGGTATGTACCGTTTCCGGCTATCCCTTCGAGCCCAAGCAGTTTATGCTCCTTGAGATGTTCGTTATCGGAATCTCCTCGGTGCTCCTCGCCCTCGAGCCTAACAACGAGCGCATTAAGGGTGACTTCCTCAAGACCGTTCTCGTCAAGAGCGCGCCCTCGGCTCTGGTTATGTTCGTTCCCGTGCTGATCGTTATGATCCTCGGCATGGTGGGCGTTGGAATTTCCTCCCAGTGCAGAAATGCGGTGGCGGTCATCGTCGTTACCCTCGTCGGACTTATCAATCTGATCTTCCTTTGCCGTCCTTACACCAAGTGGCGCGCAGGCGTCCTTGCCATCGTTTGTGCCGGCATCGCGGTGGTCGGCCCTATTGGTACCTTCCTGCTTAACGATATGTTCGTGCTCAAGCCCGTTGCGCAGAATCCTCTGTTCCTCTTCGGTATGCTTGGCGTAGGCATTTCGCTGGCGCTCCTGCTTCAGCTTTTCCGCACTCAAATGGAAAATCTCATCTATTCGGCCATAGATAAGGCCGGCGGATTTATAGCTGCAAAAAGGGCAAAAAAGTAAACTGAAGTTTACAAAAACCGTCAAAAAACAATAGAAAAGAGAGAACTTTACGGAAATTTATTGCCGTTTTGTTCTCTCTTTTTTAATTTACAAACAGAGCGCTTTTTGGCACTCCGTGCGGGCGTTATATCATTCTTTTTGACAAAATTCTTTTTCACGGTTGAAAAATTCATTAAAATATGATATACTTTTATTATTAAAAATTTTTTGTGCAAATTATCGCGCGAGGGAAGGGGACTTTATGGACAGAGATAAGCGTTATATCGGCAGACTCGACGGCGAGAGCATATACGACACTTTGCAAAGATTGCGCTCTTACGGAATAAAGGTTCCCACCGCCGCGATGATTAAGACCCCGGAGCAGATAGAGGGCTGCCGCGAGGCAGGGCGGATAAATTCGCTGATCATCGATGCTGTGGAGCGGGAGATCTGCGAGGGGATCACCACTCAGCACATTGACGATATCGTAATGAGGGAAACGAGGGCTCTTGGCGGCAGACCTGCCTGTCTCGGCTTTGAGGGCTTCCCGAGGGCGGTATGCACCTCGCCAAACAACGTGGTCTGCCACGGTATCCCCTCGGAAAAGCAGGTGCTTCGGGCAGGTGATATTATCAACGTGGACTGTACTACCGAGTACGGCGGATACTTCGGCGACGCGTCGAGAATGTTCTGTATCGGTGAGGTATCGCCCGTGGCGAGCAGGCTTGTGCGTACCACCCGCGAGGCGGTGGAAATGGCGGTAGGGGCGATAAAGCCCTACGGCAGTACCCTTGGTGATATCGGTTATATCATCAACCGCCACGCCCGCAAGAACGGCTTTACGGTAGTAAAGGAGATCGGAGGTCACGGCGTTGGTCTGCAGATGCACGAGGACCCCTACGTCTGTCACGTGGGTCTGCCGGGACGCGGCATGCTCCTGGTTCCCGGAATGATCTTCACGGTGGAGCCGATGATAAACGAGAAAAAGTCCAGATTTTATATTGACCGTCGTGACGGCTGGACTGTATATACCGCTGACGGCGGTCTGTCAGCGCAGATGGAATACGAGCTGTTGGTCACGGATAGCGGCGTAGAGATACTCAGTCGATAAGCGACCCATGGAGGTTTGAGAATGGTTAAAAGAAAAATAACGGAATTTACTCTGTCCCATATGGGTGAAAGTACCCCCTGCGGGATACCGCTGCGGCTCTCCGAGCTTTGCTCCGGGGCGGCAACCCTTGTCTTTGACGCCCATATTGAGCGCGCTGATATGGCCAGTGTTCACGTATATCTGCGTCTGCCTTATATCGGTGCGCCCTTCACCCTTTCGGTAAACGGAAGTACCGTTGCCGCCCTTACCGGCGGTGCCGAGAGCTACGTGTTCGATATCAAGGGCTATCTCACCGAGGGGCAGAGCCGAATAGAGCTCTTCTTCAAGAACGGCGTTGGCAAGGCGGCGCTTTATCGCGCGCCCGAGATCATTCGCACGAACTACGCAGTCATAAAATCAATTTCCCTTACACAGCGTCACCAGAACGGCGGCGTTACTCTGGGAATAAATCTCGATACCGTAGGCTCGACGGACAACGTCCGTGCCGTTGCGACCCTCGTATCCGGTGCAGGTCAGCTCTATTACGGCGGCATTACCCGCGGCTCGGGAAGCATTACCGTTAAGGACCCTCTGCTTTGGTGGCCGAGCGGCATGGGAATGCAGAATATGTATAAGCTTACCGTCAATCTATACGGCGATATGGAGATCGAGGATACCGTGGAGTGTAAGGTCGGTTTGCGCAGTCTGCAGACGGCGGAGTCCGAGGGCGTTACCTCTATCCGCGTCAACGGAATGGACTTTTTGCCAATGGGCGCTATTTACAGACCCGACCCCGAGATTTCTGCCGTCAATAAGGAGCGCGCCCTTTCTGCGGAGATCAACGCCGCGGCGGGCTCGGGCTTCAACGCTCTGGTGCTCCCTGCGGATTCCGCGCCTCCCTCGGGAAGGCTGGCAGAGCTTTGTGACCTTTACGGAATACTTCTTATCAAGGAGCTCTCCGAGCTCGATCGCGAGGGCGCACGTGGCTATGCGGCTCTCTCTACCCATCCCTCCGTCGGCATTTTCGACCTGAGCGGTGACGGTAGCATCGACGAGCTTATAACCGAGGCCAACTCCGACTTCTGTTGCTGTGCTGTCGACGCAGAGCGCAGTATTCCCGCCGCACGCTCTCTCCCCTGTGACAGAGCATTGAACGCGACTTTGCCCGAGGGCTCTCACAATCTCTTCGACGAGGCCGTGGAGGGTGACTGCGAGGAGGAGATACATACGGCACTTATAGAAACGGCAAAGCGTTACCCCTACGCAGGTACGCTTTCGGATTTTGCATACGCATCCCGTCTGACTCAGGCCGATTCCGTTGGTGAGGAGCTGCGCCGACTGCGAATGAGCGGCGAGTCCGGGCGCAGAGCGGTATTCTCTGGTCTTGGCTGTGAGGGCAGACTCCTATCCGACTCCTGCATTGACGGTCTCGGCGGTCTGAAGGCTCTCGCATATACCGCAAGGCGGGTGTTCTCGCCTCTGGCTGCACAGGCGCTTTACGAGGGCGGCAAGGTGACCTTCAAGGTGGCAAACGGCTCTCGCAAGGTCTTTGACGGAGAGCTTGAATACCGTATTGCCGATAACAAAAATAACACTCTGCGCACAGGCAGGCTTGCCGTGGTCGCGGACCCCGGTGACGTGGCTATGACCGAGGGCGTGGATATCGGTGCCGAGGTGCTCGGCCGCGAGGGCGAGCGTTATCTTGAATACACCCTCTTTGACGGCACCACCCCTGTTTACCGCGATACTCTCCTGCTCGTGAAGCCCAAGCGCTTCGCCTTCCTCGATCCGGGGATCAGGACTCTTGTTTCCGGCTCGGACAAGCGCTTCACTCTTGCTATAAGCGCCTCGGCCTTTGCCAAGGGCGTGGAGATATCCGTCGGCGACGTTCCTGTGCTTCTTTCCGATAATTACTTCGATATAACGACGTCTGCACCCGTAAAGATAACTCTCAATACGGGCAGCCTTGAAACCGTGGAGCGAATCCGCACTATGCTCAAGGTAAGAAGCGTTTATGATATCAAAAAAAGGATAAATGACAACTAAACGTTACAAAAACCGTTAAATGTGAGGAGGTACAAAAGCTATGAAAAAACTATGGGCTGAATTTATGAAGTTTATCAAGCGCGGAAACGTGGTTGATATGGCGGTGGGTGTTGCCGTTGCGTCTGCCTTTACCGCAATCGTTACCGCCTTTACTAAGGGCTTTATCTCGCCTCTGCTGGCTCTGCTTACGGGCGAGTCGAATATGACCGAGATGAAATGGATACTGCGCGAGCAGGTGCTGGCTGAGGATGGAGTTACCGTAGAGGTAGCGGAGGTTGCCATACTTTGGGGAGCCTTTCTTCAGGCGATAATCGACTTTCTTATCATCGCGCTGGCGCTGTTCATCGTTATGAAGGTTGCGGCGGCAATGCGTGACAGAGCAATAAGGATACATGCCGAGATGCGCAACGCACTGACCCACGAGGACGAGCTTGCAGAGGCCGAAAGGCTTGCCGCAGAACAGGCGGCAGCAGAGGAGAAGGCAGCAGAGGAGGCAAGACTTGCCGCAGAGCAGCAGGCAGCGGCAGAGGCCGAGGAATGTGAGCGCCGCCGTAAGGAGCGCGAGCTTGAGCTGCTTGAGGAGATACGCGACTTGCTTCGCGCTGGAAGATCGGTTGCATCTGACGAAAATACGGAGAAGTGAAATGAAAATAATCGACGTAATCAAGGGCCCCCGTCCGAGCCTGTCCTTTGAGGTGTTCCCACCGAAGACGTCGGATAGCTTTGAGGCGGTTATGAGTGCCACCGAGCAGATAGCCGCACTGGCGCCCTCTTATATGAGCGTTACCTACGGTGCGGGCGGCGGCACCTCTCGCTATACTGCCGAGATCGCCGAGCGTCTGATGGCGCTTGGAGTGGTTCCTCTTTCACATCTTTCCTGCATATCCTCCGACCGTGAGCAGGTGGAGAGCCTGCTTTGCGACCTGCGCGACAGAGGTATCGAGAATATTCTCGCCCTCCGCGGTGACAGACCTAAGGACGCGCCGGCGGGTGCGGGGGAATATACCTACGCCAGCCAGCTTACCGAGCAGATAAAAGCCTTTGGCGGCTTTTGCATCGGCGGCGCCTGCTACCCCGAGGGACACCCGGAGAGCAAGGACGGCGCTGCCGACATCGAAGCCCTGCGCGTTAAGGTGGAGGCGGGCTGTGAGTTCCTCACCACGCAGATGTTTTTCGACAACAATATCCTTTATAATTTTATGTATAGGCTCCTGCGTGCGGGCGTGGACGTGCCGGTGGTGGCAGGAATTATGCCCGTGACCGGCGCCGCGCAGATAAAGCGCATTGTTTCTATCTCCGGAAACGCCCTGCCGCAGAGGTTTATCCGGCTTATAGACCGCTACGGCGACAGTCCTCTCGCGATGAAGCAGGCGGGCATCGCTTACGCCACCGAGCAGGTCATCGACCTTTATGCCAACGGTGTCAATGCGGTGCATATCTATTCGATGAACAAGCCCGACGTGGCGGCGAGCATCAAGGCTAACGTCTGCCACATCATTGGTGACCCGAGTTGACTCAGGGTGCCGTTGATATAAGTGCGCTTCGTGTTTCGGAAACCGAGCTTCGGGCAAGGCTCGGGGAGCGCACACCCGAAACCGAGCCCCTGCTTGAAAAATGCGCGGCATCGGTAAGAGCCGCCGCAGAGGGGCGCTACGCCGCAAGGTCGGTCGCCGTTACGGACAATGACGGCGCCTCGGTCTGCCTTGACGGTCACCGAATAGAAAGTGTCGCTCTGGCAAGGAATCTTTCCGGAGCAGACAGGGCCTTTCTTATGGCGGTGACTCTTGGGGTCGGCGTCGACAGACTTTTGCGCAGGCTCTCTCAGGTGTCGGGAGCGGAGCTGGCCGTCGCAGACGGATATGCCTCGGCTCTTTGCGAGGCACTTTGCGACGAGGTATCGGATATTCTGGCCGACGGTATGCCGGCAAGGCCGAGATTCAGCCCCGGCTATGGTGATTTTCCCTTATGTGAGGAGCGGTGGCTCCTTTCTTCTCTTGACGGTGGGAGGCTGCTGGGTATCGCCCTCGGCGAGAGTATGCTTATGACGCCGGTGAAATCCGTGACCGCAGTCATGGGTATTGAAAATAGAAAATAACCCCCACCCCCGAGGTGGGTCAGAATAAGCGGCGTTTTTATAGCGTGGCTTTGGGAGAAAAAAATGAAAAAGACCTTTGCAGAGGCCCTCTTTGAGGGCAGGCTGTTTTTTGACGGCGGCTACGGTACCGTGCTGGCCGCTCATCTTGCACCGGGCGAGCCGCCCGAGTCGCTTAACCGCAGGGCTCCCTCGGCGGTGGAGGCGCTTCACAGGGCTTATCTCGATGCAGGTGCAAGCATAATCAAGACGAATACCTTCGGCATAAACGCCGATAAATATCCCGATTACAGAGAGCGAATAGCCGAGGCGGTAGAGATTGCCGCGAAAGCCACCGACCATGGTGAGCGGGGCTACGTTGCGCTGGATATAGGGCCCACGGGGAGAATGCTTGAGCCTCTCGGCGACCTGTCCTTTGAGGCTGCGGTGGAGCTGTTTGCCAAGACTGTCCGCGCCGCAGAGGGACTGCCCGTCGACCTTATTCTCATCGAAACGGTGAACGATTCCTATGAAACCAAGGCGGCTGTGCTCGCTGCGAAGGAGAATTCCTCTCTGCCCATCGTTGTCACCAACGTATACGACGAGAAGGGAAAGCTCCTCACGGGTGCCACGCCCGAGGCTATGGCGGCGATGCTGGAGGGGCTATCGGTGTCGGCTATCGGTGCAAACTGCTCCCTCGGCCCCGACGGGCTTATCGGGATCGCAGAGCGACTTCTCGACGCTACCTCTCTACCCGTAGTTATCAATCCCAACGCCGGCCTGCCCACGGTTGAGGGCGGCGTGACCCGATACGGTACCTCGCCCGAGGAGTTTTCACTCGCTATGCGAAGGATGGCTGCGGCGGGCGTGCGCCTGCTTGGCGGCTGCTGCGGAACTACTCCCGAATATATAAGCGCCCTCAGGCGTGCTGTGGAGAATATTCCTCTGCCCGAGCGAAAGACCGAGCGCCGCTGTACGGTTTCCTCTTATACTCACGCCGTGACCTTTGGCGATCGGCCTCTTCTTATCGGGGAGCGAATAAATCCCACGGGAAAGAAAAAGCTCAAGGAGGCCCTTCGCAACGCGGATCTCGGCTATATTCTCCGCGAGGCTATTGCCGAGGAGGAGGCAGGTGCGCAGCTCCTTGACGTGAACGTGGGTCTGCCCGAGATAGACGAGGCAGAGATGATGGAGCGCGTGGTACGCGAGCTTCAGGCGGTGACCGACCTGCCTCTGCAGATAGATACCGGTGACGTGCGCGCTATGGAGCGCGCGATGCGCGTATATAACGGAAAGCCCCTTGTCAATTCGGTAAACGGCAAGGAGGAATCCATGCGCGCAGTATTCCCGCTGGTTAAAAAATACGGCGGCGTATGCATCGCGCTGACAATGGACGAGTCGGGGATCCCTGCGGACGTCGAGGGCAGACTTGCCATAGCCGAGCGTATACTCGCAGTTGCGGCCGAATACGGCCTCGGTAAGCAGGATATAGTTTTCGATCCTCTGGCTCTGACGATATCCTCGGATAAGGACTCGGCTCTCGTAACTCTCCGCACCGTATCGGAATTGGCGGCGTGGGGCTGTTATACGAGCCTTGGCGTGTCCAACGTGTCCTTTGGAATGCCCGAGAGGGAGAAGCTGAACGCCACCTTCTTTACTATGGCGCTGTCCCGGGGACTTTCGGCTGCGATAATGAACCCCCATTCGGCGGATATGATGGCCGTCTATAAGGCCTACCTGGCTCTGTCAGGCAAGGACGAGGGCTTCGGCGAATATATAGCCTACGCCGGCGGCCTTGCGGGAGCCGCGACTGTCGTCACCCCGCAAAAGCAGAGCCTCACCGTAGCCGGGGCTATAACCGCAGGGCTGAAGGGTGACGCCCACAGCCTGACGGCAGAGGCGCTTTCCACTCGCGAGCCGCTTGATATCATAAACGGAGAGATAATACCCGCCCTCACGGCGGTGGGCGCAGACTTTGAGGCGGGGCGCGTATTCCTGCCCGGGCTGCTTATGAGCGCGGAGGCGGCGCGGGCTGCCCTGGAGCTTGTCAAGGAGCGTCTGCCTGCGACAGAGAGCGATGGCGGTGCGCCCATCGTTATCGCTACTGTAAAGGGCGATATTCACGACATAGGCAAGAATATAGTAAAAGCGATCCTCGAGAGCCACGGCTTCTCGGTGTTGGACCTCGGCCGTGATGTTGACGCTGAGCGTGTTGTGGCTGAGGCCGAGCGCGTCGGCGCCGCTCTCGTCGGACTCTCGGCTCTTATGACCACGACCGTGCCCGCCATGGCAGAAACGGTAAAGCTCCTCGCCGAGCGTTTGCCTGACTGCCGCGTGATGGTAGGTGGTGCGGTTATGACCGAGGAATACGCCCGTATGATAGGTGCTCACTATTACGCAAAGGATGCGATGGGCGCCGTCCGTGTGGCGGAAAAG
>CAZABU010000008.1:0-28548 GCA_964483225.1 uncultured Ruminococcus sp.
GTCGCAAAGCGGGCCGCATACCGCGTAGCGGTATCTGGCGTAGCGAGGAGATGTACCACATGTAAGCACTGCACCACGCAACCTGCACTTATTCCACCCCGAGTAACCATACCCAGCTTCCCTACCGAGTCCTTGTGACTCGGTTTATTTTTATCGTAGGGAAGCTCCAATTTCGGACAGTTGCTTGCGTGAAGCGCAAGCAAGCTGGTTCGCATACCCGACGCCGTCGCGTCAAGCTCACTTGTAAGCGGCAAGTCAGGGTATCTTCGCTCCGCGAATACCCAGCTCCCCCGCAGAGCCCACTCGGGCTCTTTTTTGTTGTGCAACATCGGTTTATCATTTAAGCTTATCTTCTTTCTTTATCATCTCATACTCAGGATTACAAATAAGCACGCCCTCGCTCGTCAATATAAGTTCCACCTCTTTTTGAAGCATTAATCGCTCCCTGTAATCCTTAGGTATAACAATTCTGCCTAAACTATCAATTTCCTTGATTATTCCTATACTTTTATTCATAACATTAACTCACACAAAAATTCAAGCCTCTTTGACATTCTGTAAATGTCAACATCTGTATTATATCACATTATAATAGATTTGTCAATCACTGAATGTCAAAACGCGAGGTGTAAACTATGTTTAAGAATAAAAACGAGGGCAAAAACAATCTGTGCGGAGAGAAAATTTACGAGCTACGTAAAAGCTATCCAACCAAGCTCTCCCAGCGTGCCCTTGCGGACAAAATGCAGCTTATCGGAATTGATATCGACAAAAACGCGATACAACGCATTGAGTCCGGCAAGCGATTTGTAACCGACATTGAGCTAAAGGCCTTTTCCGAAATTTTCGGCGTCACCGTCGATGAACTATTATAACAAAATGACTTAAATATTTCACGCCGAGTCCTTGCGACTCGGCATTTTTTATTTCAATAAGTTATACGGATTTTGTTTCCTTAAAGCTGTGGGGCGTATCCGACAGACCTATGAGATAATCTGCAGACAGGTTATAAAATTTGCATAATCTTATCAGATCTTCTATTTTCAGCTCTGCCCTGCCCGCTTCTATATGATTATATCCCTGCTGCGACTTTTGCAAGACCTTTCCAATTTGAGTTTGTGTATAATCCCTGTCCTCGCGCACGTTTCTGATCCTTGTTCTGTAATCCATATTTCCTCCCAATTTGCATATTTGAAAAAATTGTATCATACTCAGAAATTGAGTATCGACAAATACTCAAAGATTGAGTATGATAATATCGGCGGCGAAATATGTCGACTAAAAAAGAAAAGAGGAACAGACGAATGTTAAAAAAGAATGGGGATTATGCTACCGCAAATGGCACGAATAAAAAATCCGCAAGCGAATTGGATTATAACAATTTCACCCCCGAACAAAAGAAGCTCGCAGATAGGCGTTACAGGGAGTCCGAGATTATTGCGGTTGAAAAAATTATGGATCCTAATTACGACGATACAATAGTTTTGACTGTGGATCTTTCTGATATCACATATAAAATTTTCGCGCGGCTTCGTGATGAAGAAAATGAAAAACTATACGCTGTGCTACTTAATATCGAATATCCCTTTGAATGGAATGCATTTCATGTATTTGAGATCGACTCAGAGAATAAGGAGATGGTGCTTTTGATGGATGATATCCCTGAGGAAAATGAGCAAAGAACCCGAGTATTATCACATTTTCTTTCATTAGTCGACGAGTACATAGCCTCCAATGCAGACGAGCTTGTAGACAAGCAAGTATGATCATACTTACTTAAAATTTTCAGAAAAGAGGAAAAGAAATTGTTTAAGATTATTTTCAGAGCCATATGGACGTTAATTTCAATTGTATACATGGCCTACGCGCTTATCACTACCGAATTTTTCAGCACTACAAGCAATATTTTTGAGTCGGGTGGATACTTAGAGTTCTCTCTTATATGCTCGATTTTAGCATTCCCTGTTGTAATAAACTTTGTAAAAAAGCGGTATAATGAGGCAAAAAGAGACGAAGATCCCACATACTCGATTCATAGCGACGGAACAATACATAAGGATAGCAATTTATGGGTAAGCGTGGTGCTTATTATCATAGTAACCGCGATCGGAGCTCCTTTTATGCTAATATATACAGTATTCAAAAATATATCTATCATTTTCAAGGACTCCGCTGAAATAAAGAGCAAAAAGGCGAAAAAACAGGCGCGTACGGTCGTGCAGAGCTCTCCCTCCGCGCGCAAAGAACCCAGCGACCCGCCGAAGATAAAGCAGCCGAAGCCACTCGGAACCACAGAAGATATTTTTAACAAGGACTTCTACGGTATCGTAGAGTTAACGCAGGAGCAAAAGACAGTCAAGATGGAGATACTTCTCCGCAGAAAATTAGGTAACGGAGTTTACGTATTGATGAACGAGGTCGGCCGCCCTATCGACGAGGACACCGTAAGCGTATACAGAATAAATGAGGAAAATCAATCTATGTATCTCCTGGGTGACGACGATCCAATAGAATTTTTCGTTACGGAATTTGTATTCTATGAATACGTATACGAAGCGGATGAGGTGTAAACAAAAAAAATGGAAGCATTGGATATATTTATTTGTATTCTTGAAGTTGTCGTCGGCGGAGGAATAGCTCTCGCATCTGTGATAAGTACCTCATGGTTTGAATCGCCGCGTAGAGGCGTGTGTAGCATTATAGCGTTTGTTCTGACGCCCATTATGCTGATACCTGCAGCTATGCTTATCAAATTCCAGAATCCGAACTATAATGGCACTCATAATTTTGTTAGCTTTTTTAATGGCTCTCCATTAAATGACTTTATACTTAAATGCAACGATTGGTTTCCGAAATACTCCTACTTCAATGATGAAACGAGCAACCTGCTTCTTGGCATAGGTATTATAATAGCGTGGTTTATAATTACTATGATCCTCACCGGAAGCGCAAAGATCTTTGCCGATATGGACGCCGAGGAAGAACGAAGAGTTCAGGAGTATAACGACAGCTTGGAAAAGGACTTAAGACTTGAAACCCGGTTTGACTATAACGATTGGACAGGCAAGGTAACGGCAACCAGCGAGGTCGTTGATCATACTAAATATAAGAGCACCGGATGCTCTACGTTTATAATTGCACCGATTTTTACCGTCTTGGGGATTTATCTACTCCCCGTATTCTCACTATCCGCGATAATCATTATAGCCCTTATGTCAACGATCTCAAACGTTTTTGGATAAGAAGGGATTACTTCATTTAGGCATAACCGACAAAAAACACGATCCCGGCACATTGATTTGCGTCTTGATCGTGTTTTTTATAGTAAATAAAAAGTTAAGGTTAAAACCTGCGGTTTTTCTATTCTTAATATGTTTTTTGACTATCTCCGTTCGCTACCTCTCGGCGTATGTATATACGACTTCGGGTCGCAAACGGGGATTTCTGCTCTAAATTAAGCTAGCCCAAAAATGCGCTTCGCACTAAGAATTCAGTACTGCTTCTGTAAACACGGCATAAGCCCTGATTTTGCTGAATTCTTAATGACTCAGCCCCTTATTCTTATTTATGTTTTTTTAGGCACTCGCGAAGCTCGATTGGGAGCCCATCGGGGTCCTTGACGAAGGTCATAAGCTCACCCGTCCGAGAATCCGACCTTATAGCTTCGGGCTGATAACCCACGGCACACAGCTCCCCACAGGCGGCCGCCACGTCATCTACGACGAGGGCAATATGTCTTAGGCCGTAAGCCTCGGGGCTGGTGGGACGTTCGGGACGATTCGATACCGCAAACAGCTCAAGCGAAATTCCGTGCCCGCTCATGAAAATTATTTCATCGCCACGCTCAGGACGTGCGCAGACTTCGGTCACGGTAAAGCCCAGGGCGCCGTAAAATCTCAGCGACGCGGACCTATCCGAGCAAATGATTGCAATATGGTGAAGACGGCCGGTCATCGGGTTATCCCCTTATATTCGGCCTTAACCCGCTCGTAGCTCTCCAGATTTCCAACGTCGTAGCGCGATCCGGGCATCTCCATCGCGTGTACCGCAGACCGTGCCGTAAGCCAGGAGATATAGCTGCCAGGAGCATCGGTTCCGCAACCATCGGCAATTCCCTGCCCTACGCGCGCCGCATCCTCCCGAGTGTAATAATAGAATGGCGGGCAACACCAATTAGACGCCGGATTCTCAGGCTTTTCTTCCATAGAAAGTACACGGTCGTCTTCGTTAATTGAAAGGACTCCGCTCTTCGTCAGCTTTTTTTCATCGGGCTCGAAATAGCGCAGAACGCAGGACGTCCCCTTTTCCTTCGCGTATTTAACGAAGGTGGTCAGGCTGAAATCAAGAACGTTATCACCGGCAATAACCAGCATATCGCTCTCCAACCTGAGCTTATCTATCGCAAACTGTATATCCTTTACCGCGCCAAGACGCGTCTCGTTTGTGTCGGTTCCGTCGTCAACAACGGATATTTTTTGCGCCTTGGTCCTTGCCCACGTCTCAAAATGGTGGGCAAACTTATGGTTAGAAATAACGACGTATTCATCAATCAATCCGGAGGTATCTATATCGTCCACTAGCCAATCGAGTATGGTTTTCCCACCCACGTCGAGCAGGGGCTTCGGAAAGTTTTCTGTCAATGGATAAAGCCTTGTGGCATATCCTGCCGCCAATATCAAGCATTTCATAAAATCACCACTTTACGCCATCGGCACTCATACATATATGCGCCGAGTATTTACCGGAAAGCCCGGGGAACGCCTCAAGATACGCGCTCTGCACTCTCTGCAGCACCGATTCCTCGTAGGCCGGGTCAATGAGCGCCATACAGCAGCCCTTGAAGCCCGCGCCGGAGAAGCGACCGCCGTAAACACCGTCGGTGTTTCGCAGTATTTCATAGAGCCTTTTGAGCTCGTCAGAACCCGACTCATAGTTCACAATTGAGCTGTGTCCACTCTCGGAAATCAAGCGGCCGAAGGCTTCAATATCGCCCTCGCGCCACGCCTTCGCCGCCAGCTCCACACGGCGGGATTCGTCATACCAATGAGTGGCACGCTTGCGCCAGCTGTCGGGAAGCCTGCTACCGTATTTCTCGAAGATCTCATAGGGGACGTCACGCAAATATGTATCCCTGAACTTACCGTACTCTACGCCTGAATAAGCCATAAGAGCGTAAGCGGCACCGCGGCACTCGTCCACTCTGGTATTATACTGTGTGCCTGCAAGGCTACGCTCAATTCCGGAGAAAAATATACCGATGCGATAGGGCTTCATATCCCCGTGTGTTGGAATCAGCTCGTAGCTGTCATCACGGGTATCAAGATAAAGAAGATGTCCTTTTTTTGCAAGAACCTCACAGCTCTGATCCAGCTTTCCGCAATTAACGCCTACGTACTCATTCTCCGCAGCCATAGCTAGAGCGATCATTTCCTTCTCGGTGGGAGAAATACCGTTGACACGGCACAGCACCGACAAAAAGGCAATGGTCACCGAGGCGGACGAGGAAAGTCCACCAATGGGAAGGCTGCCCTCAATGACGCCGCACACACCAACACGCAAGGAATACCGACGGGCAAGAGTTGCTGTTGCGCCGCGCAGATAATCTGCCCAATCACACTCCCGTTCCTCCGGGACTGCACCGATGTGCCACTGCGCCCGCTTATCGAACTGCAAGGACGTCATCTCTACAACACCGTTCTGCTTCGAGTGGTAGGCAATATGGATTCCGCGATCAATAGCCAGCCCCGTGATCCTTCCGTGCTGATGATCTATATGTGCACCCACAGGGCACACACGGTAGGGGCAGAAGACAACTCCGTCAGGCGACTTTCCATATATGTATTCGAATTTTTCTTCACATCTCATAATCTTCACCTTTCAGGAAAAAGGATTTAGCATAATGGGGGTAAATCAGAACTTTCTCCACACCATTTTGTTGACAACGCCGGTGTAGGACTGGATTATCTTTACAACCTTTTCGGAGACGTTTTCCTCCGCGTAATCAGGCACAGGCAGGCCTATATCACCGCTATTCTTCATCTCCACGGCAAGCTCCACAGCGCCCAAGAGTCCGTCGGTATCTATACCGGCGAGAACGAAGCAGCCCTTGTCAAGAGCCTCGGGGCGCTCGGTGCTGGTACGTATGCAGACGGCGGGTATGGGGTTGCCAATCGAGGTAAAGAAGGAGCTCTCCTCAGGGAGCGTTCCAGAGTCGGAAATCACTGCAAATGCGTTCATTTGCAAACAATTGTAGTCATGGAAGCCCAAAGGCTCGTGTCTGATGACCCTACTGTCAAGCTCAAAACCGGAGGCCTCAAGGCGCTTTTTCGAGCGGGGATGACAGGAGTAAAGAATAGGCATATCGTACTTCGCCGCGATCTTATTTATAGCGGTAAAGAGGGAGAGGAAGTTCTTTTCGGTGTCGATGTTTTCCTCTCTGTGGGCGGAGAGAAGAATGTATCTTCCCTTCTCAAGCCCGAGGCGAGAATGAATATCGCTGGCCTTTATCTTCTCAAGATTGCTATGCAGCACCTCCGCCATAGGCGAGCCGGTCACAAAGGTACGCTCCTTGGGCAGACCGCAGTCCGCAAGATAGCGGCGAGCGTGCTCAGAGTAAGCGAGATTCACGTCGGAAATGATGTCCACGATGCGGCGGTTGGTCTCCTCGGGAAGGCACTCGTCCTTACAACGGTTGCCCGCCTCCATATGGAAGATTGGAATATGCAGACGCTTTGCGCCTATCACGGAGAGGCAGGAGTTGGTGTCGCCGAGCACAAGCACCGCATCGGGCTTTATAGCAACCATCAGCTGATAGGACTTGGCTATTATATTACCCATAGTTTCGCCGAGATCGGCACCTACCGCATCAAGATAAACGTCCGGGTCGGCAAGCTCCAGATCGCGGAAGAAGATTCCGTTCAGATTATAGTCGTAATTCTGGCCGGTGTGGGCAAGGATCGTGTCAAAATACTTTCTCGTTTTATTAATAACGGCGGCAAGCCTGATGACCTCCGGGCGAGTACCCACGACAATCAGCAGCTTCAGCTTTCCGTTATTCTTAAAGGATACGTTTTCAAACATCATACTACCTCGAAAAATGTATCGGGCCTTGAGGGATCGAAGCATTCGTTTGCCCACATCAGGGTAACCATATCCTCGGTGTCCGAAAGATTTATTATATTGTGAGTATAGCCGGGGAGCATATGCACGGCCTCTATTTTCTCTCCCGAAACCTCGAAGCGGAGCACCTCGTCGGAGCCAACGCGCCTCTGCTCGATAAGTCCCTTTCCGCTGACGACGATAAAGAACTCCCACTTCGTGTTATGCCAATGCTGGCCCTTGGTGATGCCGGGCTTCGAGATATTCACGGAGAACTGTCCGCATTTCTCGGTGCGAAGCAGCTCGGTAAAGGAGCCGCGAGCGTCCACGTTCATCTTGAGGGGGAAGGCCGCCTTCTCTCTCGGTAGGTATGAGAGATAGGTGGAATAGAGCTTCTTTTCAAAGCTGCCTGCAGGGATCTCTGGCATCATCAGCGTTTCGGGCTGAGCGCGGAAGGCGTCCAGCAGCTCCACGATCCGTCCAAGGGTCACCCTATGGGTCACGGGGGCGGCACAGTATTCGCCGCCGTCGCAAAGGACGGTGCGTATGCCGTCGAACTCACAGCGATGGGGCGTACCCGCGAGGGCAAGCATCATCTCGTCAACGAGATCGTCGATATAAAGCAGCTCCAGCTCCACCGCCGGGTCGTTTACCGTGATGGGCAGGTCGTTCGCTTTGTTATTACAGAAGGTAGCAACCGCCGAGTTATAGTTGGGGCGGCACCACTTGCCGAAAAGATTCGGGAAGCGGTAGACGAGGACGGGGGCGCCCGTCTGCCTCGAATAATCGAAGAACAGCTCCTCCCCTGCCCTCTTTGAACGGCCGTAATCGCTGTCGTAACGGCCGACGAGGGTGGCCTGAATGGAGGAGGCGAGCATAACGGGACAGGCGTTGCCACACGCCCTCAGAGTATCAAGCAGCTTTGACGCAAAGCCAAAATTCCCCGCCATAAACTCGGAAGGATCCTTCGGGCGGTTGACACCTGCAAGGTTGAATACGAAATCCGCATTCCTGCACCCCTCAAGAAGCACCTCCTCGGGCGTATCCACGTCGTAAAGATACAGCTCGGATACGGTGATGCTACGGGTCTTATCCTTGCCGTCGCGCACACACTTCAGCGCCTCGGTAAGATTTTTTCCAACGAAGCCGGAGGCTCCCGTGATCAGTATTTTCATATCACTTACCCATAGCGGCGAGCTCGTCGCGAATATACTGAAGCGAGAGGAGCTTTTCCTTTACGCCATCGACGTCGAGGCGCGTGGTGTTGTTAGAGTTGAACTCAGTGAGGGTGTTGCGCTCGGTATCACCCTTGCTGAAATACTTATCGTAATTGAGGCCGCGGCGATCGCAGGGAACGCGATAGAAGTTACCCATATCGAAGGCACGGGCGCACTCCTCGTTGGTAAGCAGGGTTTCGTACATCTTCTCGCCGTGGCGAATACCGATGGTCTTTATGGCAGACTTGTCACCGCCGAAGAGCTCGCAAACCGCCTCGGCCTGAGTCTGAATGGTGCAGGCGGGAGCCTTCTGGACGAGGATATCTCCGCTCTCTCCGTGCTCAAAGGCAAAGAGAACAAGGTCAACGGCCTCGTCAAGGGACATAATGAATCTGGTCATAGTTCCGTCGGTAAGGGTGACGGGATTGCCGTTTCTTATCTGATCTATCCAGAGAGGAATTACCGAGCCGCGGGAGCACATAACGTTACCGTATCGGGTACAGCAGATCTTGGTCTTTGCAGGATCAACCGTGCGGGACTTTGCAACGATTACCTTCTCCATCATCGCCTTACTGGTGCCCATCGCGTTGATGGGATAAGCAGCCTTGTCGGTGGAAAGGCAGACCACGTTTTTAACCCCTGCCTCGATTGCGGCGGTGAGCACGTTCTCGGTGCCGAGGACGTTGGTCTTAACCGCCTCTATGGGGAAGAACTCGCAGGAGGGAACCTGCTTGAGAGCGGCGGCGTGGAATATGTAATCTACGCCGTACATAGCGTTCTTTACCGATGCGATATCGCGCACGTCACCGATATAAAACCTAATCTTCTCGGCCACCTCGGGCATTTTCACCTGGAACTCATGGCGCATATCGTCCTGCTTCTTCTCATCGCGGGAGAATATTCTTATCTCTCCGATATCTGTACGGAGAAAGCGGTTAAGAACCGCGTTACCGAAGGAGCCTGTGCCTCCGGTGATCATTAAAGTTTTATCCTTGAAAAGTGACATATTCTTATACCTCGTTTCGATGATTTATTTTCTTTTAATTATACATTTATCGAAGAAATAGTATCTGCCAAGCGAGCCGCGGTAATGGATCACCGTTTCCGGCAGACGCTCGGTGGTGAAGCTATTACCTCCGTCAAGGCTTATGGCAAGCTCGCCTCGCTGACCGCAGAACACGAGCATTCCGTCAAGCTCCTGGAAGAAGAAGGCAGGCTCACGTGCCTCGTATATCACCGAGAATTTGGCACGGTCGTCAACGTCGGAAAGCGCGCCCTTATAAATCCCGGTGGAGCCGCGCATAAAGCCGTCGGTGCGCCCCTCGCACACGGGGATCACTTCACCGGCGAGGGTGTCGTGGTCGGAGGCGTAGATCAGAGTCCTGTCACCGTCATCTCTCATCACAGCACCGAGAGTTCTCTGAACCGAGCCCTCCGAGGAGTTGAGTCTGATGATCGGGAAGAAATCCGCCCCGGTCTTTTTGGTGTAGGTGTCAGCCTCGCGCATCTGAATATAGAGGAGCCAGCCGTTTGGATATATCTCACCGGTACCGACGAGCCAGCCGTCCTTCACCCTATTTATGTGATGGATATGACGGCACGGGAGAGTGGCATGGGGTGAGGAGACAAGCTCGTAAAGCTTGAAGCTCTGCTCGTCTATAACCTCCACCTTGAAAAGCAGCTCGCCGTCGCTTATCATCCAGGAAAGCTCGGGACATTCACCGTCAAGGGCAACAATATTTCCGGTGGCAAGGCCGTGGGGCTCCGCCGTCCTCAGCGTAAGCTGCCGGCCGGGGATAACCGACTCTGCACGGATAGGCTCGCCGAAGGCTACGGTGCATCTCGGCTCCTTGTCCCTCTTCGTCGGCAGGACGAGCTCCCGCCGCCTTACCGAAAGGCTGCCGCAATCAACGTCCCCGTCAGGGCTTTTTATCGGGTTGCCGAAGTTCTTGCCCCAGCACTCCGAGTGCCCCTGAGTAAACTCATACTCTCCAAGATCGGCAAATTCATATTTACAGTACCAGCTCCGTCCTCCGTCAGAGGTAGCGAAGATACAGGTACGCACACCCGAATCCACGTTACTGCGATAGGTACCGAGCAGGCACATTTTCTCGTCGAAATCTCCCCTGCCCATAAAGTGAAAGGGATTGGATGCCGCAGCGCGCTTATGAATATAGAATCGGGAAACCGTGGCCAAGCTGCCGTCCTCTAGCACTACCTCTGCCGTGTCGGGAAAGCCTCCGTTGCCGTACGGATTGACAAAGGCAGGATCGGTATTCACCAAGGGGTGCCTTTCGTAGCACTCGTCGGGGAGTCCGGGATAATAACGCTCGGTTGAAGATACCGTCTGCTCGCGGGAGGGATATTTCCTGCCCGGCAGATCCCATACGGCGCTCTCCTCGAATCGGGTCATATCCCCGGGAGCGCTGAAGCCCTCGCAGCCCGCGGCTCTTGCGGGGTAATTGTGATATATCTGCGCCCTATCGGTAATAACGACTATTCTGACCGACTTGACGTAGCTGTCAGGGCGTACCACCCTCATATAAGGCAGACAAAGACAGCAGTCGATGCGGCTACCGGGCAGAAGGCCGGGGAAATTTTTTTCATTAAAGACTACCTTATATTTAATAAGGCGCGAATTTGCGTAAGGATATATATATAAGGCCGAACGCCCGGGACGGCTCGTCACGGTAACGCCGCCGTAGGTGGCAAGCACCTGCTCGCATTTGTAAGGCGGAACGTAGACCGAGTAGCCGTAGGTATCCACGATGCGGCGGTACCCGCGGTAGGATACACCGTCGGGCAGGGGACGTGCCCGCTCACCGACGTAGCGTTCAAGACGCTCTTTAAGCGATCTGAGGTTCATTTTTTCTCCTTTACTCGTCACCGTCACCCAAGGCCGCATGCCGTTCCTCGTTTTTCAGGTACCTGAATGCCATATATACCGTCGGTACCGTCAGAAGCAGGAGGTAGGCTATAACGCCGACCCAGGTCAGCGCCGCGGCGCCGAAGCGCGCACCGAGAACGAATTTCAGCGGCAGGCTCACCGCCGCGTAGATTATATAGGTCACTATCTGGAATTTTACGATACGCCCTGCGTTTAGGATCATAAAGTAGGGGTTGGTTACGGAAATAATTATCTGCATAAGGCACATAGGCAAAAGCAGAAGGTAGTCGGGCGCTACTATGCCGTCGGTAAGTATAAACAGTGCAGGCTTCAGCAAAAGGAAAATGCCGAGAGAGGCGGCCACGGAGAGCCCGAGGGAGATAAGCATTATTCTTCTGGTGGAGGCTCTGACCCAGCCGTACTCTCCGCGCCGCATAGCCTCGCCGTTTGCAGACCACATCGGGGCCGAAAGCATCGAGGACACAACGGAGATCAGCGCGGCTATCTTGTGTAGCACCGAATAGGGTGTCACGTCGGAAAGACTGCTGACCTGTGCCACGATGAAATTATCAATCGAAAGGGAGATCGAGGTAAATATAGATAAAACAAAGAAGGCTATACCGGTTGAGAGGAGCTTGCGACCGAGAGCCCTGTCAAAGCATTTGGGGTCGGGCCGCAGACCGGGACGCTGGGTACCGAAATATACTATCATATTTATCAGCGCCACGATAACGACTATCAGCGACGAAGCCCATATCATAGTGAGCACGCCCAGGTCCAGCGTAGAAATAAGTATAACGAAGAGCAGACTCAGCAGATTTCCAACACAGCTCCAGAGGCTGTAGCGGTAGCCCTCCTGCATAGCCATCTGCGTGCGCTGGATAAGAGCCAAGGGGATATTTATAAGCTTCGGTATTACTATCGCCATTACCACGCCGCCGGCAAGAGCCATACTGCGCTCGGTTTCGGCGTTCATCACCGAGGGCCAGTCCACGAAGGGATAAATTATGAGGAACACCGCCGTCAGAGCTACCGAAACGCCGATGAGTATCATATAGGTGGTGGACACCATACGCTTACATATTCCCTCGTCGTCAAGAGCCGAGGCGCGGCTGAGCTCGGTCTGAAGTCCGCTTCCAAGTCCAAGATCCGCAAAGGTGAACATGGTAAAGAAGGCGGTGACCGCCGACCAGAGGCCGTATATCTCCTCCCCCATATAGGAGAGCGTCAGCCTGACGGTGACGAGGGGGATTATCATAGCTATTATCTTTGCCAGCATTGCGCTCATAGCCGTAAGCGCTATATTTCTCGCACGCTCCATTGACCGCCCCTCCGGCGTGGAGGTATCGTAGTGACCGTGGAAGATTACTTTAAGGTACTCCTTGATTTTTTTCATATTTCCCGTTTTCCGACAGAGATTGCCGGACAAAACCTTTTCAACATTTATTGCTTATTTTCTTTTTCTATTTCCGATAGCCTCGTCAATGCAGGCGCGCCAAGTCCCCATAACCAATTCATGGGAATATCTGTCGACGATGCTTCTCGCCCTCTCGCCCATCTCGCGGCGCAAAGCAGTGTCGCCTGCCAGTCTGAGTATCGCCGAAACGAAGCCGTCCTCGTCACCCTCGTCGATAACCATTCCGGTCTGACCGTCCATGCAAAGCTCTCTGATTCCCTCATGACAGCAGAAGGTCACAGAAGGAAGTCCCACCGCCATAGCCTCGCAAAGGCTGTTGGGGAAGCCCTCTTGATAGGAGGTCATAAGATAAGCGTCAAGGGTCGGGAGAGTGCCGTGAGTATCGTTACAGTAACCGCGAAGGAACACGGAGTCACCAACCCCCAGATCCTCTATAAGCGCCGCCAATTTCTCCTTGTCGGAGCCGTCACCGAAGATGTGAAGCTCGATATCGGGATTCTCTTTAAGCGCCCGGGCAAACATACGAATCATAAGATCCATACGCTTGATGGCTACGATTCTTCCGAATGTGGCAAAGCGCACCTTATCCGATTCGTACTCCGTCTTTATCGCTTTGGGGCGGTCTATGATATTCGGCGTTGTGCGGCACTTTTTCTCAAATCTTCCACCGTCGAAGCCGCGGAAGTCGTCAAACTGTACCGTCACCACGTCAGCCCTGCGGTAGGCTATACGGCGTATTATATTCCAGGGCTTTTTCGGCAGGATAACCACGGGATTGCTACGCTCGGAAACGATTATCGGGGTTTTGGTAAACCACTGGGACAGGCAGGTTAATGAATTTATATTATTGATAAACGAAATCACAAGTTCCGCTTCTATCTCGGCATTGAGAGTCTTTCTCAATTTACCGATTGAAGAAAACAAGCCTACGATTTTGTTTTTACCGCTTATAGACGTATTTACCCTATAAACGGATACGTCAGGCAGATCATAACGTAGCTCAGAGCGCGGATTGGTGATAACTATAGATACTTTATGCTCTCCAGAAAGCGCAAGGGCGAGCAGCTGTGCTACGTTGCCGGCTCCTCCGTGAAAATCATCAACGATAATTGCAATTCTCATCACTTGCCCCCGTCAGAACCATTCGGGATGGAGTTCCTTAATTGCAGTCTTCTTTTCTTCGCGGGAAAGTCCCTTGGTATAGTCGGCAACCGCCTCGCACTTTTTCTTGTATTCTTCAAGCGTACATATCTTTTTTGCGGGAACGCCTGCCCAAATCTCTCCGGAAGGAATTGATTTGGTGACTACAGAGCCTGCTCCGACAACGCAGTTATCTCCGATGGTCACGCCGGGCATAATAGTGCTCCGTGCTCCGATAAATACATTGTTACCAACAGTAATTTTACCGAACTTATCGGCTTTAGCAAATTCGGGGGTGTCGCGAAGCACCCACACTCCGCCGTCATGAGTAATAAAACGGCAGTCGGCAGTGATCTCGACGTGATCGCCTATTTCGATAAGGTAAGGCTCACTACCAAACATGCGATAGGGATTGGAAAGTATTCTGCAACGTTCACCTATACGTACGCCAAGCTCACGGGCTATCTGAACGTTATTCTTTCTTAACAGTATGTTTTTCAGTTTAATAAGTATCATTCTTATCTCCTAATCTCATAAATTCGGAAAGTGCCTCAAGCCATGCGTCCTTCACAAAATGTGTCTTTGCAAGGTCGAGGGCACAATTTTTCATTTCAAGGATCTTCTCATCGGACATTCCGACCACCTCTTGGAGAGCGTCAAGCAGCTCATCCTCGCCAAAGCCGGAGACGATCAGACCGTTTTTCATATGCTCTACCATAGTGTCACAACCGCCGATAGGATTGCAAAGCATCGGGACTCCGAGGCACATCGCCTCGGCAAATTTAGTAGAGAAGCCGGCCTTTGCATATCTCTTATCGTGACGCAGAAGCACGCCAAAATCGGCGCGTTCCACTATCTCCATCGTTTCTTTGCGAGGAAGTCTGCCGTGGGCTACTATACCGGTGGCCTCAAGCTCCGAACCGATTCCGTCCAAGCCGTCAAAATAAGAGGGGGAGATACCGACTATATCAAACCTCGCCTTTATTCCGTCTGAATTCAACCTCTGCACCGCGCGGACGAAAGGCAACAGGATATCCTTGCTTCCGGGGGCGCCGGCGTACACAAAGTTGACAGCGCGAGAGCCGGGGTAATACTCATGACGGTGCGCCACGGGCTTTATCTCCATCTCCATTAAGGGAGGTAGCCACATAGACCTGGCTCCGTGAGAATCGTAGTACTCCTTCAGATATTCACTGATAGCGATAACACCGTCAAGCTTTTTGTCAAAGGCAATTATACGGCGCTCACAAAGATACGCTTTGATTTTTGCGGGCATGCTGGTCGCATGAGAGCGCTCGTACCACTCGGTAACGTCGGCATAAAGCATGATCCCCCGCTTTTTGCAATACGGTATCAGTCTTTTGGTAATGCTGGAGGTTGTATTGTAAAGAATTATCATATGAGGCTTTTCACGCTCGCAATACTTAACGACACGGGAAAATGCCCGCCTTGCAGATATCAGCTCAAGAGTTTCGGAAAGAGCAAAGAGCTTGCCTCCGCGAGTGGCTTTCGGCAAATAGGAATACAGCTTTCCTCCGATTTTGAAATGGCACTCGTCGCCTTCAAGGTAAGGATATTCCGTAGGATCCGTGCGCTCGTATCCGCTATTCAGATCGCGATCGCCAACCCTCTCGTTTGAAATATAATGAATAGAGCAACCTGCTTGCTCTAAAAGCGTTCCTATATTAAAAATGCGCACGCCGGGGGCGTTGGTTGGCAAGCCACCGTGCGAAATGTAAAGTACTTTTTTCATACTACCCACTTTCTGCCAAAGCATAGCGTTCTTGCACCTTCGGACGAATTAAATTCTTGTCAAACGGTCACCAACTCCGGGCCTTCTCTTTTCTCCTTAGCCGTAGCAAGACAGTGCCCCGCACAAATGGCGATAGCAATGCTCTTTATATCAATTGTGGTTACACAGTAGACCGACAGACCGCCAAGAGCCAAAAGCCACATAATAAGGGGTACGGATTCCTTTGAAAATCGGCTGTGAAGCACGGGAATCAAGAACATCAACGTATAAGTGACACCTATTATAAGACCGTAGCGTATAAGCATCAGAAGATATGCGTTGTCTATATAACCGTACTCACCGGATTGCAAGCTACTGTCATAAGTAAAGGTGAAGCCCTCGCCTATAACGAACTGGTACCACTCGGTCTGATTGAACAGATCCGCGTACTGCGCGCTTCTGGTATCCATTTCCATCTTGCTCTCAAGTCTCTCAATTATGTGTGGGAACGCTGAATCCATAATAAAGTAAACGGCCACTGCCGCAATCGACACAAGCGCGGCTATCTTTAGGAATTTCACGAATGTGCCCCGCTTTCCCCAATACCAAACGTAGGCCACGAGCCATATCGCCGACTGGATTATCCAGCTACGGGAATTGAGAAAAACTGCGTATACTGCACAAACGGCAATAGCCGAATAGACCACGAATTTATTCGGTTTTTCAGAGCAAAAGCTATATATGCTCATAAGAATAATGCCCTGCACGTAATAAACCATCGAGGAGCTGTTGCCGAGAATAGAGTCCGGGTGGGCAACAAGGAACTGAATGTAATCCACCATACCAAGCACAAGGCTTGCAGCACCGATTATAGGCGCGTGCTTTATGAACGACAAAAACAGATCCTTGTCCATTCCAATAAACAAGGCCAACGCAGTCAGATAAACGTAAGGGGGGGTAGAGGTATATAAAAGATTCAGCACACCGACCTCTGACACGGTTATAATCGTCCACGTGACAACACCGATAGTCAGGGCAACGGTGCAAAGAAGAATGGACGGAGCTACTCTGTATCTGCTCATAGTGCCAAAGGAAAGGCAAACGGTTCCGACCAGCACAGCCAGAACTATTGCAACAGTCACAAGGTTAGATGCGGGAAGCTGATCGTAAGCATAGGCCCCGTCGTATAAACGGTTATATCCAACCCCAAAATAAGAGTATATCTGCTTCAGGAGATAACCGTAAAGCATCAAGGGTAATATCAAATTTTTGACGTAAATATTATCGCCTTTATTCAGAATGCTCGCCATAACGGCAACCTCCTTTCGTTATACTTGAATTTTTCATCAAAGATTAGCCTTATACCACTCTATCGCCTCGGAAAGGCCTGTGGCGAAATTATAGTCGGGGTCGTAGCCGAGGAGTGCGCGAGCCTTTGAGATATCGGCGTTCGAGTGCTTGATATCTCCCTTTCTGTCGGGGCCGAACACGGGCTCGGTATCAACACCGAGAGCCTTCGTCAGGCTGTAATAAATATCTATCAGGTATTCCCTGCCGCCATAGGCCACGTTATACGCCTGACCGGCCGCCTCGTGAGAAGCAAGGCAGGCCTTGAGGTTTGCCTCTATGACGTTCTCGATATAGGTAAAGTCGCGGGACTGCTTGCCGTCACCGTTGATGGTGGGGCGCTCGCCTGCGAGAAGCTGCTTTATAAACTTCGGGATCACCGCGGCGTAGAAGCCGTGAGGATCCTGGCGTCTGCCAAAGACGTTGAAATAACGGAGCCCGTAGGTGTCGAGTCCGTAGTGCATCGCGTACTGCTTTGCCCACTCCTCGTCACAGCGCTTGGTCAGCGCGTAGGGAGAGAGGAGATTGCCTTCCCTGCCCTCGGTCTTGGGGAGATTGGGCTCGTCGCCGTAAACGGAGGAGGACGAAGCGTAAACGAACTTCTTCACGCCGTTCTGCCTTGCCGCCTCCAGCATATTGAGGGTACCGCTGATATTGTTAGCACAATAGAACAGGGGCATCTCGATGGAACGGGGTACACTACCCCAAGCCGCCTGATTAAGGACGTAGTCCACGCCGCGGCAGGCCGCCATACAGGTATCAAAATCCTTGATATCACCCTTCACGAATTCATAATTCGGATTGCCGGCGAACATATCCACGTGGGCCTGCTTGCCCGTGGAAAGGTCGTCAAGGCAGCGCACCTTATAGCCGAGGGAAAGAATCGCCTCGCAAAGGTTTGAGCCGATAAATCCGGCTCCGCCGGTCACGAGAAAGAGGGAGCCCTCGGGGAATTTCAAATGCTTATATCCCATTACAATTACAGCCTCCAGTAGCAGTAGCCGGCATTCTCATAGGCCTTACGGTCGAGAAGCCCCTTTACGTCGAGGAGCACCTTGCGGCCCTCACCGAACATAGCGTCAAGGTCGGAGATGGAGAAGCCGGAGAACTCGCTGTGAGCAACGGCAAGTATTACTGCGTCCATATCCTTCACGTCGGCGATATCGGCAAACTCTATTCCGTAAAGCTGCTTTGCCTCTGCGGCATCAGCCGTGGGGTCGGCGATCGTAGGCTCAATGCCGTACTCGCGCAGCTCCTTCACGATATCGAAGACCTTGGTATTTCTGGTGTCGGGGCAGTTCTCCTTGAAGGTAAAGCCGAGGATAGCCACCTTGGCGCCCTTTACGGCCTTCTCTGCCTTGATGATGCTCTTTACGCAGTTTTCGGCAACGTATTTACCCATATCGTCGTTGATGCGTCGACCCGCAAGGATAACCTGGCTATGGTAGCCAAGCTGCTCCGCCTTATATGTAAGATAGTAGGGATCAACGCCGATGCAGTGACCGCCCACAAGGCCGGGATAGAACTTGAGGAAATTCCACTTGGTTCCGGCAGCCTCGAGCACGGATCTTGTATCAATTCCCATCTTGTTGAAGATGATGGAAAGCTCGTTCATAAAGGCGATGTTTATATCTCTCTGGCTGTTCTCGATAACCTTTGCCGCCTCTGCTACCTTGATGCAGGAGGCTCTATGAACGCCGGCCTCAACGACCAGCTCGTACACCTTTGCTATAACGTCGAGGGATTCCTCGTCCATACCGGAAACGATCTTGACGATGGTTTCAAGACGGTGAACCTTGTCGCCGGGATTGATTCTCTCGGGAGAGTAGCCAACCTTGAAATCAACGCCGCACTTAAGTCCGGACTCACGCTCAAGGATAGGCACGCAGACCTCCTCGGTAACACCGGGGTAGACCGTGGATTCATACACGACAACCGAGCCGGGAGTCAGGTTTCTGCCGAGAATACGGCTCGCGCCCTCCACGGGGGTAAGGTCGGGGGTGTGATCGTCATAGACGGGAGTAGGAACGGCAACGATGTGGAACTTCGCTCTCCTGAGCTGGCTCTCGTCAGCGGTGAACTCCACCGAGGTGTTCTTTATAGCCTCGTCGCCAACCTCACCGGTGGGATCAACGCCGGATTTATAAAGCTCGATCTTCCTTTCGTTAAGGTCATAGCCGATTACCTTTACCTTCTTTGCAAAGGCCACCGCGATGGGCATACCAACGTAGCCAAGTCCTACCAGCGAGATCGCTTCCTCGCCGCTTACAATTTTCTCGTAAAGATTCATTTTCTCGTTCTCCTGCAATATATACTTTTTAATCATTTTTACCATTTATCAGTGCTTCCCACTGAGATACCACGGATTCAACCGAGCAAAGCCTGCCTATCTTTTCGCAAGAGCGCCGGCCCATCTCCTCACGCATCTTTGGGGTAGTATTTATCGCGCGGCGTAAAGCCTCAGCGATACTCTCAATAGAACCGGGATCACACAAAAAGCCGTTGGATTCGTCGACCAACACGGCGTAATCCGATACAGTGGACATCACGATGGGTTTCTTTAAGGTCATACCCTCTATAACAGCGTTCGGTAGCCCTTCTATATAACTGAATAGGGCGACGAAATCCGACTCGGCCATAAGGGGGTATATCTGATCTGTTGCGGGATGGAGAAATACGCAATTCTCCATGGAATTTTCTTCTATATACCGTTTCCCCGGATTTATCACCGACTCTGTGGCATCGGCGATATTGGATTTACCGTACCAATGTATCTCCAGCCGTTCTCTTTCCTCCGGCGCAAGCCGGCTGACCGCTTTAAGTAATCCGTCGAGATTCTTTTCCCTTTCATATCTAGCAGCAACTATCATGCGGCACTTGCCGTCGTTTTTCACACTTGTCGCAATCTCCGGAACATCTATAATGTTATACACCGTACTGAGCTTGTGCTTCACCTTGGGATAATATTTCTCCCACAGTTCCTGTGCACACTTTGAGTTACATACAATAGCGTCGGAATAACGAGCCTGAACCGATTTCATAAAGGCCACTTTTTTATTTTTGAAAGCTCCCTGATTCGCTATTCTCTCACTCGTTATAAGCTTCCATCGATGCTTACCGGCAGAGGCAAGACTCGCACAAAAATTAGGAATACCAACAAAGGAAATGACGACATCGGGATCTATTCTTTTGAGATTTTTCCTTATCGCAAATATCCTTCCGATTGCATTCTTGCTTTCCACCGTAATCGGATCGATTCCTGCCTCATTTAGAAGTGGAAGATAAAAATTGTCCGGGTAATATCGCAAAAAGCTTATATCATGCCCAAGTGCCTTAAAGGAAATCGCCAAATTTACTATCTGTCTTTGCGCACCGCCAAAGCCCAGACTGTCTATTAACAAAGCTATTTTCATTCATTTAACTCTCCTGCTTACCTTTTCAAGCTCTATCCAATCTCCAAATGTCTTGTCCCATTCCTCCGGCTCAAACGGCACCATACCGCTCCAATGCGAAAACGTAAGCTCGCCAAAGTAAATCCGTCCGTCAACCTCATAAAAATCAACACGCAGATGAGGAATCCCCTGCGAAAGCTTTTCTGCCAAATCCTTCATCTTTTCAAAATTATAAGGCTTCTCGGGCGGCACCGCCGCATTGGGATGACCGTTACGAATGGGCAGATGATTATAGTTTTCGTCAAAGAAATCGAATTTCGTTTCCTCGTCCTCTTTTTGGCGCTCTGACGCTATGAAGAGAGCCTTGACAACACCGTCGAAGGTAAAGAACTTGTAGTCTCGCAGCTCAGCGGTTCTCGCGTCCTCCATATATTTCTCGGCAATGATTCTCGGCTTTACGTTTTTGTAAGGCCATTCTCTGCCCGAATAGTAGAAGTTTCGCTTTAAGCATTTCTCAATCTTTGCCTTTGCAGCAGCCATATCGAGTTGACTCTTGTCCTTTACGATCACGAGACCGCCGCTGTCGTGAGTACATTTAAGCACGAATCTGTCCGGCAGAGCGTCAAAGTCGATATCGTCAAATCTGTCCCATACGCCGAGCGTCGGTATTATGTATTCCTCGCCTATGTGCTCTGCGACATACCGTTTCGCCTCGTATTTATCGACCATATCCGTATACATCGGATTGTGATCATAGAGCTTCAGCCACTGAAGCTTCTCATTGTAGGTCGTGGGATTGGCAAGGTTAAGCTTTTTCTTCATAACGATTCTGTATTTCAGCTTCAAATACATTCTCGCCGGCATATATCGCAAAACCTTTTCCCTAATAAAATATTTCAATCCACTGCGTAAGCTCATACTATTGCTCCTAAATTTTCTAGCAAATACAATCACTCCGGAGCCTCACGAATCCATAAATCCGTAAAACTCCGCCATGACCTTATCCGGGTGATATTTTTCCGCCTCGGCAAGATTGTTTCTCGCAATATCAAGCGCCAGAGCTCTGTCATCGTAAAGTCGCTCTATCGCCTCACAAATCGCCACGGGGCTCTTTATCGGGACGAGCAGGCCGTTTGTTCCGTGCTTGATTACGTCCTTGTTATAAAGCCAATCGGTAGCTATTACCGGTATACCGGTGTTAAAGCAATCTATCATACCGCCGGGGAAGCCCTCGCCGTAATAGTAGGTCGGGAAAAGGAGGGCAAAATACGGAGAAAGCGCCTCCACGGTCTTGTCATAATCCGCGATTCCCTTGTACTCCACCACACCGGCGTTTTCCGCAAGGAGCTCTGAGAAGCGCTCCTTATACTCCGGGGCTATCATTCCGAAAATATCAAGGCGCAGGAGCTGCTCTCCGCGCTTTTCATTAAAGAGATTAACCGCGTTTATCGCGTCCTCAATCCCCTTGTCCTCGCTGACGCGTGAGAATATACAGAGTGAGAGTTCCCTCTCTCCGCTGAGAACAAGCTCCTCGGGGCGTCTTGTGTTAAGGCGCTTTGGGTTTGAGAGGATATGTACGTTATCGAGGCCTAATTTTTCAAGGTCGTTCTTTATGTTCTCGGTCTGGGCAAACAGGGCCTTGTATCTTTTGAGCATTTTAATATACTTCGGCTTTTTTTCAAGCAGAGCGGGAAGGTATCCTCCTATCACCACGTCGTAAAGCTCTCTTTTTGCCAGCCTTGACAGAAAATCGTACAGCGGAACTATAACCTTAAAGCCACCGTCAGCGGGCAACACCACGATCTTCTCCGAGCGAAAGAACATTCCGGCACTCTTCAGAAAGAAGGAGAAGGGATGCTTTTTCCAATTATTGGTGTTTACGATACACAGGTTCTCCTCGCCGTAGCGTCGTTTGAGCTCGCCCGTCATAATTGTCGTTCTGACAGCCTGTCCGTCGGCAATCTTGTGTACTCCGTCACCGAACTGGCCCCAGATTCCTATTTTGTATTTCCTCATAAGTCTTCCTTGTGTAAAAAAGTCAGTGTTTATCTTTTCCGTCGATAGCCAGCGACAGCATCAGATCGGCAAACTCTGCAGTATTTTTCTTTCTGGAATAATGCTCGTAGGCGTATTTGCAGGCATTTTCACCTATCACCTCGCGACGCTCCCTGTTTTCATACAAATACAGTATCCTATCAGCAACGGACTGCGCATCGTGATCGGTAACGTTCTCACCCATATCGTACTGCTCGAAGGTATCGGTATATTCGGACTTCTCCACCGAGTTAAGTATCACGCGCCTTGCCGCCATAAGCTGGCAGGCCTTGCTGGGGATACCGTTACCTATAACGCCGGGCTTCAGCGGAATGATTCCTATATCGCAGGCGCTGTAAACATGGGCAATGATATCCAGGGGCTGCCAAGGGAAACGAAGGATATTCTTTATGCCTCTACGCTCTATCTCCGCGTCGATAACGGCTCTCTGATTTCCGTCGCCTATAAGCTGGAAGGCTATATCCTCTCGATCAGCAAGCTTCTCCGCAACGTCGAGATACATTTTATAATCAAACACGTAACCGAGAAGTCCTGCAAACTGAACGTAAAACTTATCGGGATCGAGCTCATATTTTTCGAGGAATTTATTGTCCTCACGGGCAATGGGCTCAAATATATCATCGTCAAACCAGTTGCGAATAACCTTTACCTTTTCGTCGGGCACCTTCTCGTCCAAGAGCTGCTTTTTCATATCCTCGGACATAGCAACTATATATCGGCATTTCTTATACAGCACCTTCTGCATAAGGCGAAGAACGTTGTATACGAATTTGTTTTTTATAACGCCGATAGACATTGCGTGCCCCGGAAAAACGTCGTAAAGATTCATAACGATAGGTCGCTTCAAGCTTCCGAGAAGCACGGCGTTGATGACCGAGTTGGGGTTGGACTGCATGAGAACCGCATCGTATTCGCCCTTATGCCTTTTCCATATTTTTCTGGCGTTGAAGGCGTATTTCACCTCGTCGAGATACCGCTTGACAAAATTGTTCTTGTCGATATTGTCGCGGTTGATGATATCGTATGTAAAGCCGGAATCGGTATAACGAAGCAGCGACTCGGGAATATCGGCATATGTACCGGTCTTATGACTGGTTATGGAATGGACCTCAATGCCGCGCTTGAGAAGATCCTCAAGCAGAGTTTCCGCAAGGTGGTTGGTGGAATTGGGCGTATCGAAGCCCTCGGACGTTAAAAACAGTATCTTCATATTCACAAATTCCTTCCCAAATTCATTTTGGAGGCTTGCGCCTCTCACTTCGCTCCCTTATGGTTAAAGATAACGGCGACGGTCTTGAAGATGATCTTGATCTCCATGAGCAGCGAGCGGTTCTTTATGTACTCGATATCGTAGAGCACCTTTTCCTCGGGGCGCAGATCGTAGCCGCCGCTTACCTGAGCGAGGCCGGTGATGCCGGGCTTGACCTTCAGGCGCTGGCGGAAGCCGTGAACGTGCTCCTCGAAGGCATCGTAGAACATCTCCCTCTCGGGGCGCGGGCCTATCAGCGACATCTTGCCGATAAAGCATGTCCAGAACTGGGGCACCTCGTCAAGGCGGGTCTTTCTGAGGAAGGCGCCGACCTTGGTTATTCTCGAATCGCTGTCGCCCTCGGACCAGCGTGCGCCGTCCTTCTCCGCATCGGCGACCATGCTCCTGAATTTGATCAGCTTGAATTTCTTGCCGTCCTTTCCGAGCCGCTCCTGAGAATAAAAAACGGGGCCGGGCGAGGTGAGCTTGATAACTACCGCGATGATCAGCATCGGAATCGCCAGCACCAAAAGAGCAAAGAGCGATGCAAAGAGGTCAAAGCAACGCTTGACAAAAGAAAAGAAGGGCTTTCTTGGTACGTCGCCGAGCTCCTCAATGTAATAATGCTCGTCCTCGGCGTATTCGTAGGGCAAGATGACCTTCTCCCGGGTTTTGGCTTCATCAATTACCGCAGTCACGTCTGCTGCGCCTTCTTCCAAAAGCTGTGCCATGGTGATTTCTCCATTCAAAAAATGATTTTCGCCTGAACGCGGCGAATATATTAGTAAGTCTATTATAACACGCGTACAAAAACTTTGCAAGAGTTTTTTTAATTATTGCGCATAAATTATTAATAAAATATTTTTGTTGGATATTCAACCTTGTATTTTAAGCAAAAAAAGCCGGGAATTTGCACTCCCGGCTCTGTTCTTTTGATATCCCTTACTGCTTTTCTCCGTCTGTGGGCTCATTACTCTGCTCCGAGGCGGATCCCTCCGTCGGCTTTGCTTCCACGGCAGCTTCTGTCCGTCCCTTTGCAAGCCTGCGGCGGCGGAGAAGATAACGGCCGGCGAAGAAGGCACCGGCGAGAAGGCCTGCGACGATAACGATATAAATTATATCGCCGAGGAGCCATACCGCAAAGGCGCGGAGTCCCTGCCCTATGGAATCGAGGCTGTCGGAGAAGTTATACCCTACCTCCTCGAAGAAGGTGGGATCGGTACTCTCGGCGCGGCGCACCTCGCTGACGTTCAGATGGACGGTGCTGTAAGCGACGAGGGTATCGTAAGTATTCTTCTGCGCCTTGAGAGAGGCGAGGTCACCCTGTACCGCGCTTAGGCGTGTGCGTATCTCAAGGGCGGTGCTTACCGTCTCGGCGGCAGAAAGCATCTCAAGAAGGGCGGCCTCCTCAGCGGTCAGAACGGCGATACGGCTCTCGACGTCCACGTATGCCGCGGTAACGTCGTCCACGCTCTCGGTATAGGAGGTAACGACGCTGATGCCCTCTATCCTCTCGGTAAATTCCGAGAGCTTTTCCGCGGGTATACGTACGGTAACGTTGGCGTAGCGCAGGCTCTCGCGGTTGTAATAGGTATCGCCTCTGTAATTAGCGGAGGTCACGTAGCCGCCGAGGGCGCCGACGGTGGCGTTCATCTGGTCAAGAAAGCCCTCGTAGTCCTCGGTCTGGACGCTCTCGTTGACGGTCTTGATTATCTTTCTGCTCTCGTCAAGGACGTCGCCGCTGTCAGTCGTACCGCCGGTGAAGCTGTTCTCCTTATTTATCTCCTCATAGTCGCCGATATCAGCGCCTCCCATACCGGGCGCGTAGCCGTCCTTCGAGGTACAGGAAACGCAGAGCGTCAGCAGGGCAAGCAATGCAAGTGCCGAGGCAAGTATTTTCGTTATTTTCTTTTTCATTCGTTTTTCTCCTTTCGTCGGGTCTTTTCCCGTTCACCTATAACGACGGACTTTTCAGCCTACGGTTACAAAATGCTTAAAAATATTTTTTCTCCCCCTTGCCAGAGCGGCGGTTTTGTGTTAAAATATATCTAAAAAAAGCGGAGGCGGCTATGAAGGTAATAGTGTGTCTTGGCGAGCGGGGCGGAATGAGCTTCAACGGACGGCGCCAGAGCCGCGACCGCCTTGTCACCGAGGATATTCTGAATACGGCTGGCGGTGAACTCACGGTTGCTCCCTGCTCTGTAAAGCTTTTCGGCGAGAGGACGGTCACCGTAACGGAGGACCCCCTTGACACCGAGGGCTACTGCTTTATCGAGGACAGGGGTGCCGCAGAGGCGCTGTCGCGGATAGATACACTCATTATTTACAGATGGAACGTGCTCTATCCGATGGACAGAGTATTTGATATCGACCCCGTAGCGACGGGCTTCGCCCTTACCGAGCGAACCGAGTTTGCGGGATATTCCCACGAAAAAATAACGAAAGAGGTATATAAAAAATGAGGCTTCGTAAGCTAAGCGGCGCGCTCGCGCTGATTTTATCGGTAATTATTCTTATCTGCGGCTGTCAGCTGCCCGGTGTCGGTGAGAGCGCGGCCCCCATCGGACTTGACGAGATACCGGAATACTCCGGCGTTGCCTACGTTTCGGTAAACGGCGGTACGCCCTTCTTTGACGATGAGGAGCTGGTCACGGAATGCTTTGAAAGCTATGCGGAGCTTGACTCGCTCGGTCGATGCGGCGTTGCCTATGCCTGCGTCGGGCTTGAAATTATGCCGCCCGAGGACGAGGAGCGCGGCTCTATCAGCTCGGTGACTCCCAGCGGCTGGGAATACGGCGGTGTGTCGAACAACAACGAATACGACACCGAGCTCGTGGAAAACGGCTATATCTACAACCGCTGTCACCTGATAGGCTATCAGCTGACGGGAGAGAACGCCAACAAGCAAAATCTTATCACAGGAACGAGATATCTGAACATTGAGGGAATGCTCCCCTTTGAAAACCAGATCGCCGCCTGCGTCAAGGACACCGAATACCACGTGCTGTACCGCGTGACACCCATATACGAGGGCAACGAGCTTGTGGCACGGGGCGTGCTTATGGAGGCCATCTCGGTAGAGGACAAGGGCGAGGAGCTGATGTTCTGCGTTTACGCCTACAACGTTCAGCCCGGCATCTACATAAACTACGCAAACGGCAAGAACTGTCTTGACGAGGACGCACCGACGGTAGGCGAGGGCGATGAGAACGGTGACAGCGCCGTCGAGGACGACGGGAGCGAGCCCGCGGCCCAGAGCTTCGTGCTTAACACCTCGTCAAAGAAATTTCACAAGCCCACCTGCTCCGGCGTCAAGACGATGAAGGAAGAAAACAAGCAGGAGTATGAGGGCACGAGAGAAGACCTGTTACAGCAGGGATATACGGCCTGCGGAACCTGCAAACCGTAAACAACGCTTTACAAAATAGGCGATAAAATGATACTTACGTTAGAACAGATAAGAGAAATCACCTTCGGCGCATTGAGCGTCGAGGAGGATGGCGGTGCCTTTGTTTTCAAGCGCATCACCGTAGCCTACGGAACCAACGACTGGTCCGGCACCTCATATGCGCAAATTACCACCGAGGTCCCCGCCTATTTTTCAAAGCTCCGCGAGCTGTACCCGAGGGCGAAGATCGTTTACATATCTCCCATCTGGCGCGGCGACACCGACAGAGTGACTGCGGCTGGCGATTTCGACGCTCACCGTGACAGAGTCAGCGAAATTGTAAACCTTTGTTCTCATTTGACTTCTGATTTGCAGTTTTTACGATAGGAGAAGGCTTCCTTGAACGAGATAGAAAAGATAAAATTAGAGAGGCTGACGGCTACTCTTGAACGCAATTTCAAGGTCACACAGCTCTACGCAAGTTACCTTAACCGTTGCCCCGAGCTTATCACGGAGTCCATGATCAAGGCGCTCACCGTGGGCGGTGACATCACCCCCTGCGAGGCCATCGTCGCCATACTTTCCGAGGCCTTCGCTCTTGATTTTTCGAACCCGGACGACCGATTTATCATTATGAATTACCTCACACCGTCGGTGCGTATGCTCGACCCGAAGAGGTACTACGAAAATCCTTACTATAAGAATATAAAGATTCCTGCGATAACCGACGGAGCCTGGGAATTTCGCCTTGAGAGCTATCCCGCCTACCGCGGTATGATCTGCGCGGATATAGAGTTTTCAGACCTGGCAGAGATGCCTCCCCTCGGCTTCTTCTCTGAGGAGTTCCGCTTCCCTGCGGTGCTTGAGGACGGCAACGAGTGGATGACGCTGACCCCTGTCGACGTTGATACCTGCGACGGTGCTATCGCCGCCGCCCACGGCAAGGTGATCACCTTCGGGCTCGGACTCGGCTACTACGCCTATATGGCGGCGAGAAAGCCGGAGGTGGAGAGCGTCACGGTTATCGAAAAGAGCCCCGACGTGATAAAGCTGTTCAAAAAGCATATCCTGCCCCAGTTTGAATGTAAGGACAAGGTGCGGATCATCGAGGCGGATGCTTTCGAGTACGCCGAAACGGTTATGCCCGGAGTTGGCTACGACTACGCCTTCGTCGATACCTGGCGCGATGCCTCGGACGGCGCCCCGATGTACGAGCGAATGAAGGCGCTGGAGAAAAAGAATCCGGGCACCGAGTTTGACTACTGGATCGAGAACTTCCTCATATCGCGGCTTCGTGCCCTGCGGGCAGAGAGGCTACTCGGCGGCGAGTATTGTCCCGCCACCTATGCCGAGGCAGAAAAATTTATTAAGGAAATTTTCGAGGGAGCGTAACCTTTTCCGAAATCGGCCGTCATTAGTAGCAGAGAGCAAAAAGAGAAAAAGGAGGGAGAGCTATGCAGGACAGCGAGATCATTGAGCTGTATTTTGCCAGAGATGAGGCCGCAATTGAGCGCACCTCTGAAAAATACGGCGGCTACTGTCACAGAATCGCATATAATATCCTTGGGGACATTTTCGATTCCGATGAATGTGTAAACGATACCTGGCTGCGTACCTGGAACGCGA
>CAZABU010000009.1:0-27123 GCA_964483225.1 uncultured Ruminococcus sp.
ATAATGTCTCCACTCATTTTTTATTCGGTTATCCCTAAATGCGACAGCCCCTTTTCAATGCATTTTTCTCCGACGGTATTCCGCGGGGGTGCACCCGTTTTTTTCTTTGAAGCGTTTACCGAAATAGCTGGGACTGTCAAAGCCGCAAAGCCGCCCCACCTCCTCAACCGTGGCGGTATCGTATTTCAGAAACTGCTTTGCCTTTTGCAGTCTTATGCGCAAAAGATCCTCCATCACGGTAACCCCGCGATGCTGCTTATAGATATGGCAGACGGAATACCTGTCCATCCCCATCTCCTCGGCAATATCAAGGAGCGAGAGCGGCTCCGAATACCTGCGCTCAATTATACGCCTTATTCTTTCCGCAGGGGATATTTCCGCCCTGCTCTGCGAAGCAAAAAATCCCGTCACGAAGTAATATCCCGCAGCGGATCGGTCAATAAGCGTGCTGTCCCCAATCGCAAGATGTAAAAGATTGTCAAGCTCCCGCAGGAAGGTGGGAGTCGTCCGAAAGCGAAACCAATCCCCGATGCCCATAATCTCGGTTACCGACTCGGCTATCGAAAAAGAGCAAAAGCCCGTATGAAAATCCTCGCCGCCGTAGCTGTGCGGCACGCCCGGACGCATATAAACTCCCTCCCCCGGAGTCAGAGTCATCACCTCGCCGCCCACCTCGTAGCTGCCGCTTCCGGCAGTGCACCAAAGTATCTGATGAAATTCAAATCCCCGGTGTCGGGTCACGTTGCCCTGCCTTCCGCTATCGCGTAAGCCGGCCAGCCCAAAGGGCAAGCGTCCGAGTCCGTTTTTATCAATTTCCGCAAACATCATACCAATATCCTTACACAAAAACCAATATATTATCATTGACAGCGAGTTTTAATTGCAATATAATTATATCAAACAGGGAACCGTTTGTAAACCCTAAATTTGAATTTTCAGAAGGAGAAGACCATGAAAAAACTACGAGTCGGTATAATCGGCTGCGGCGGTCGTCTGAAGGCCCACGTGCCCGGAATCAAGTCGATGGACGAGGTAGAGGTAGTCGCGGTCGCAGACCCGATTGAGGAGCGAGCCGTAGCGGCGGCGCAGCTGTTTGGCTGCGAAAGCATATATAAGGATCACAACGAGCTGTTAGACCGCGCCGAAGGCTGCATTGACGCCCTTTGCATCTTCGTTGACCCCACCGCCCACGATGAGAATATGGAGCTGAAGGCGGTAGAGCTGGGCATTCCGTTCCTTGTCGAAAAGCCAATGTCCCGCGACCTCGCTCTCACGGAGCGGATTGCAAAAGCGGTAGAGGAGAAGGGGCTTATCACCTCCGTAGGCTTCCAGGACAGATATCTCAGCCTCGTTAATATGATAAAGGAGGATCTCCCGAATCACAAGCCCGGCGGTCTGGTATACGGCGCTTGGGTCGGCGGTATCCCCGGCGTTTGGTGGTGGCAGAAGAAGGAATATTGCGGCGGACAGCTGGTGGAGCAGAACATTCACCTCCTGGACGGACTGCGTTACCTCTTCGGCGAACCCCTTTCGATTTACGCCACCGCTTCTCGCGGCATCGTTACCCCCGGCGTGGACTGCTCCGAGGAATACGACAACGACGATCACTCCACCGTGGTCCTGCGCTTTAATAACAGCGTCACCGCCACCCTGGTCAGCGCCTGCTACATAAAACGCGAGGTAGGTGTCCGTCCACGATGCGGACTGTACATCACCCTTGAGGACGTCGTCTACGACTACCGCCTCAGAAACAATCTTATTATCTCGACCCATGACAAGACGGTGGATATTCCCCGCCGCGACGATCAGACCTGTGCCCTCGACCGAGCATTCTTTACCGCGGTCCTGACCGGTAACAGAAGCCTTATCCGTTCTGATTACTCCGATGCTATGAAGAGCCTGCGCCTTGCCTTTGCCGCCAACGAATCCATGGAAAGCGGACAGGTTATATATTTTAACGAAAAGGGAGAAAAAATATGAGACTTTGCGTACCGATCCCCTGCTTTTTTAAGGGCGTGGACTTTTGCGATGCCATACGCGCGGTAGCGTCCCTCGGCTACGACGCCGTGGAGACATATAAATGGAAGGACCTTGACCTCGATGCGGTAAAGCAGACCCTGGACGAGTGCGGCGTGGAGCTGCTCAGCATCTGCACCACCGAGTTCAGACTCACCGACCCCGAATACAGAGAGGCCTTCGTCGCAGGCGTGCGTGAGAGCTGTGCCGCGGCAAGGAAGCTGGGCGCAAAAAGGATGATAACCCAGGTGGGGGGCGACACCGGCGCACCACGCGAGGAGCAGCACGCCTCCATAGTTGCGGGGCTGCGTGCGGCGGCACCCATTCTCGAGGAGCACGGCATCACCCTTATGATAGAGCCGCTGAACGTCCTCGTCAACCATAAGGGCTACTACCTTCCCTACTCCGCCGAGGCCTTTGAAATTATCCGCGAGGTGGACTCACCCAACGTCAAGGTGGTCTACGACGTATATCACCAGCAGATAAGCGAGGGCAACATCATTCCCACCGCGACGGAAAATCTTGAGCACATCGCCCACCTGCACGCCGCAGGCCACCCCGGCAGACACGAGCTGCAGTTCGGCGAGAGCGACTACCGTAACATTATAGACGCCATAGACAAGGCCGGCTACAAGGGCGCCATCGGCCTTGAATACTCGCCCCTGCTCGCTCCCCTAGAGAGCCTGAGGCTTGCAAAGGAGCTTTACGGTAAGTAATCCGATCGTAAATCATAGTGGCTCACTCACCCGATAGCCTCCCTGCGGAGGGAGGCTAAAGAAATAGTGCCTCGTCGCTTGCGTGTCATTCTGAGCCGCAGGGGCGATATGTAAGCCTCCTCTTGTGCAAAGGAAACGAAGCCTTACCGAATCATTGGTTGTAAAAAGCACCGTCCGCGTGGACGGTGCTTTTCATATATTATGAGCGCATCAGATAATGCTCTTTACAAAGGCGAGGCCGTTCTTCAGCGCGGGGAGATTGTCCTCGGCACCCTCAAACTCGATAGATGCCCAGCCGTCGTAGCCGGCCTTCTTCAGCGCGGTAATGCAGCTGCGCACGGGAACTATGCCGTGGCCGACCACGGTGCCTCTGAGGTAGTTGCCGCCGTTGGTGGTGATGCCGAAGCCGGCGGGACAGGGCTCGCTTCCGGGCTTGAAGAGGAAGTCCTTGAGATGGACGTGCTTGGTATAGGGGGCCGCGATCTGTACCGCGTGAACGGGGTCAACGTCGGCGCAGAGGAAGTTACCTATATCGCAGAGCCAGCCGTAGTTGGGATTATTGACCGCGAGGATCAGCTCCTCGACTCTCTCGGGAGCCTGGAAGAAGTAGCCGTGGTTCTCGGAGCAGGTGGCAATACCGCGGGTCGCGGCGTAATCGCTGACCTCTCTGATGTAGGGCGCGATCTCCGCGATGGCCTTACGGTAGTTGTAAAGAGGCTCGGGACGGAGCTCTGCGGGGTTGGAGGCAACGTCGTGGCGCATTACCTTGGCGCCGAGAGCCTCGCATACGTCAACGCAGTGCTTGAGGCTCTTTACAGTCCCCTCGGGGTCGGGAGCGAGGAAGTTCGCACCTACGGTGTAGGCAATGATCTCAAGACCGATTTTTTCGCAGTGGGCGCGGATCTCCGCCGCCATCTCAAGCTCGTCGCCCTCGAAGCCCCATCTGGTATTGTTAAGGTTGATGAACTCGATGCCGTCGAAGCCCATCTCCTTTGCAATATCGCAAACGTCGGTGTAGGAGCATTTGCTCGCGGTTATGTATTTTGAAAAGCTGTATGAGGAAACGCCTATTTTCATAATGTGATCCTTTCTTCGGAATGTATTCCGTGTCAATTGTAACATAAACGGGGGCAAATGTAAATGCCTTTTTGCGATATTTTCGTTTCAAAATTTGTCCTCGCGCCCCACGCACGTGCGCAGGGGTGTTTTTATATATTTTATACGATTTTTCAGTATATTTATAATATATTTTAATATAAATGTTGACAAAGTGAATTTTCTGTGCTAAAATGTAGTAAAATATACATTTTTAAGAAATTTTAATTTTTCGGAAGGAGAAAGAAAATGCCTGAGATCAAATATGTAGTGGTGGATAAGATCGGCATCGTCAGCGAGGGCAACAACGGCTGGAACAAGGAGCTCAACCTTATCAGCTGGAACGAGAGAGAGCCCGTGTACGATATCCGCACCTGGTCTCCCGACCACGAGAAGATGGGTAAGGGCGTTACCATCACCGTAGAAGAGGCAAAGACCCTTCGCGATATGCTCAACGCACTCAATCTCGACTGATTTTTACATAGCACAGGGGAGCGTTTTCACGGTCTTGTTTCCGTAGCGCTCCCTTTGCCATGCCTTAAGGAATCTGTTAAAGTATATTTTAAGTTTCTGTAATAGACTAATTCAAGATAGGGGGTAAGCTTATCCCCTGCTCTCCGGCAAAGGAGGTTATATGACAGCAAGCAAAAAGAAGAAAAAGCCTATAAAATGGTGCAAAAAGCGTCACGGCGTTGTCACCGAGCTGGCGAGGCGCATCTACGGCCCCGTCGTCTATAAAAAATATAACGTAAGGATAAAGCCCTTCCCCGAGCAGGGTGACAGGCCCTATCTCATACTCTTCAACCATCAGACCGCCTACGACCAGTTCTTCGTTGGGCTCTGTATGAACCGCCCCGTTTACTACGTGGCCAGCGAGGACCTGTTCTCTATGGGTACTCTCTCGAAGCTGCTGCGCTTCGCGGTGAATCCCATACCTATCAAGAAGCAGACCACCGACCCCAGAGCCGTCATCAACTGCATAAGGGTGGCTCGTGAGGGCGGCACCATAGCGCTGGCTCCCGAGGGCAACCGCACCTTCCACGGAAAGCCGGTCTACATAAAGCCCTCCGTCGCCGCACTGGCAAAGCACCTGAAGCTCCCTATTGCCTTCTTCCGCATCGAGGGCGGCTACGGTGTGCACCCGCGCTGGAGCGACGTTGTGCGCGGAGGCGGAATGACCGCAGGCGTCAGCCGGGTCATGGAGCCCGAGGAATACGCACCTCTCAGCGACGAGGAGCTCTGCGAGATCATCAACCGCGAGCTTGCGGTCGACGAGGCCTGCGTCAACGGTGAATATCCCCACGAAAAGCAAGCTGAGTATCTGGAGCGCGCCATCTACGTCTGTCCGGACTGCGGCCTCTCCGAGATGTACAGCCACGGTGATATAATAGAATGTAAGCGCTGCGGCAAAGCCGCAAGGCACCTGCCCACAAAGGAGCTTGAGGGCGTTGGCTCTCCCTTCCCCTTCCGCTTCGTGGCCGACTGGTACGATTATCAGTGCAAGCTCGTTAAGAGCCTCGACCTCTCCGCGCTCTGCGATGCTCCGATCTATACCGACAGCGTGGAATTTTCCGAGGTAATACTTTATAAAAAGAAGAAAATCATTTGCAAGGACGCCCGTCTCTCCCTCTACGGCAACCGCATCACGGTGGAGGCCGGAGAAGACAGGACCGAATTCAGCTTCGACGAGCTCGGCGCCGTCACGGTGCTCGGCAAGAACAAGCTGAACCTCTATCATGGGGACAAGGTCTATCAGTTCAAGGGGGACGCCCGTCTGTGCGCTCTGAAGTACGTAAATATCTTCTATCACTATCAGAGCGTGAAGAAAGGAGAAAAGGATGAATTTCTGGGACTTTAAGGCATGGGGCACCATCAACCTCATGGCCATACTGCTTATCAGCCTGCTGATAGCAAACGCAATCAAAAAGAACATACCCTTCGTAAGAAAAACGCTGATCCCCACTCCCGTAATCGGAGGACTTATCCTTCTGGCTCTGTCCACCATCTACGAGGCGATCGCGGGCGTCCCCTTCTTTAATACGGGAATCTTCAACGGCAACGGCCTCTCGGCTCTCGAGATAATCACCTACCACTGTCTGGCTCTCGGCTTTATCGCCCAGACCCTCAAGCGCACCGACAAGAAGATGACCGGCAAGCGTGCCGCCGAGGTCTTTGACACCGGAGTTACCACCGTCGCCACCTACCTGCTTCAGGGCGTGCTCGGTATGGGAATCACCCTTCTTATCGCGGCAACCGTTATGCCCGACCTCTTCTCCGCTTCGGGAATCCTTCTCCCCTTCGGCTACGGCCAGGGCTCGGGACAGGCACTCAACTACGGTAACCTCTACGAAACCGACTACGGCTTCACCGGCGGACGCAACTTCGGACTTACCATAGCGGCGCTCGGCTTCCTCAGCGCCAGCATCGGCGGCGTTATCCACCTCAATATAATGAGAAAGCGCGGACAGATAGTCATTGGTGACGGCGAGATGATCGGCGAGCCCACCGAGCAGATCGAGGGCAAGAACGAGATCCCCATGAACGGCACCATCGACAAGCTGACCGTTCAGATCGCCTTCATCGGCGGTGTCTACACCCTCACCTACCTTCTTATGTACGGCCTCGGCGAGCTTATTCCCGGTATGAAGGCCACCATCTACGGCTTCAACTTCCTCTTCGGCGTGCTTATGGCTATGCTCTGCCGCGCGGTTATGAATATGCTTCGCCGCCGCGGTGTGGTCGTAAAGCGCTATACCAATAACTTCCTGCTCACTCATATCGCCAACTTCTTCTTCGACGTGATGATAGTTGCGGGTATCGCCGCCATCAGGCTCGAGGCGCTGAAGGAATACTGGTGGATCCTCCTCATTCTCGGCGTTGTCGGACTCGTTTCCACCTACCTTTACAACTACTATATCGCAAAGAAGTTCTTCGCAGAGTACAAGGACGTGCAGTTCCTCGCCATGTACGGTATGCTTACCGGCACGGCCAGCACCGGCGTTATGCTTATGCGTGAGCTTGACCCCGAGTACCAGACCCCTGTGGCAGACAATCTTATCTATCAGAACCTGCCTGCCATCGCCTTCGGCTTCCCGATGATGCTCCTTGCCACCCTGGCACCGAAGGAGCCGCTGGTAACCTTCCTCATACTCATCGCCTTCTTCATCGTAATGAACGTTATCCTGTTCAGGCGCCAGATATTCGCGCCGTTGCTTAAAAAGAAGCAGGAAAACGACTCAAAGGGCGTCGACTAAATCAATCATTTTAATATAAAAAGCACCGCAAAATGTAACGCTCAGTTTGCATTTTGCGGTGTTTTCTTCTTTATTTAGCTTTTAGCGGAGCCGTTCTGACCGCTCTTATTTTGCGAGCCGTCAGCCCCCGCAGGCATAAACACGCCGTCCAGCCCGTGAAGGATCTGCTCCAGATCCTCTTCGCCCTCGGAGTCAATCTCAAGCTCCACGGGCGCTGTGTCCTTAGCCTCAAGCTTCGCCTGGGCGCGCTTGCCTCTGACCCTGTCGAGTATTCCGCCGAGAACCGAGCGCTGGGGCTTCGGATCCTCGGGAACGTTGTCCTTGAAGAATCGCTGAACGAAGGCGCAAAGCAGCTTTACGCCACGGGATTTTTCGGTAGCGACCGCCGTCTGCTCGGCAACGATGTCCTCATAGCCCTCCACCGATACGTCGGCACCGATAAGGGTAGGCGCGAAGGTCTCAACGACCTTATCGTGAATGAAGCCCTCGCCGAAGCGCTTTTCCAGCATATCGAGGCCGAAGCCTATGGCGGGATTGGTAGCGGGGACGGCGGTGAGGTAGGCCTCAAGTATTTTATGGTTAGGCATCTCGGAGAAGGAAACGCCAAGCCTGCCGCCCGCGCTCTGACGGAGCACCAGCATTCTGGTATTCGGCAGCTCGGGGAACAGCAGCTCAATGCGATACTCGCGGTTGCCGTCTGCGCCGATCATGCTCTCGCCCATAGCCTTGACGATATATTTCTCGCCGCGGAAATCAAAGACGCTCTCCTTGTATTCGTAGAGTCCGACCTCCATACGATGCACGTCGCCGCTCTCATGAGTGGTGAGGAAAAGACTGTTCCCCTCCCGTTCAAGTATCATTCGCTCTATGTGAGAGTCCATATTGTTCTGCATCACGCGCACGAACAGGGGAAGAAGGCCGGTGTTGTTCTTACCGAACTCATACTCACCGAGCACCGCGTCCCAGCTCTCGTCAAAGGCCGTGCGGGAGCGCAGACCCAGCCAATAGAACAGACCTCTGCGCTTTTCCAGCGGGCGCACCCATCTGCGGCAGTCGAAGAAGGCGGTTTCACGCTCGTGGAGAGCCTTTACGTCCTTGCGGTTGAACTCAGTGTCCTCGAGTGCACCGCCGAAGTATTTACGCACGATATCCAGCGCGGGGCTGTTCTGGAACAGCTCGTTGTTGCCGCAGAATATCATAGCCACAATGCCGTTGTGAGGGCAGACCCACACGTTCTGACCCAGCATTCCGTTAAAGAGCACCTCGTCGGTATTTCTGCCGACCCAGAGCTGATATCCGTAATCAAAATCGCCGTTCGCCTCGGAGGCCTTTGCGTGGGCGCTTGTGCTGCGCTCTATCCATTCCTCGGAGAGAATACGTCGGCCTGCGAACGTTCCGTCCTCAAGCACCATCTGTCCGAGCTTCGCCCAGGATTCAGCCGACATATAAAGTCCCCAGCCGCCCTTGGCAATGCTCTCGGGAGAATTTTCCCAGCAGTAGTTGGTTATCTCCAGCGGGCCGAAAAGACGCTCGTCGAGGAACTCCGTCAAGGACTTGCCGGAAAGCTTGGTAACGATCTTCGCGAGTATGTAGGAGTTCATACTGTTGTAATTGAACTCAGAGCCGGGGGTGAATCTGAGGGAGGAGCCGAAGAACACCTCCGACCAGTTGGTCTCGGTGACTGTGCCAAACTCGTTGAAGGGCACGCCCGTCGTCATAGCGAGAAGATGCTCCACCGTCATCTGAGGGAACTTCTTGTCCTTATAGGGCATCTCGGGGAAGATGTCCACCAGCCGCCTGTCGGTGGTAAGCAGACCGTCGTCCACCAGCATACCGATGGCCATACCGGTGACGGTCTTGGACATAGAGTGGGACAGATGCCAGGTGCTGCCCGAGTAGCCGTCCCGCGAGCACTCGCATATGACCTCGCCCTGAGCAAGAAGCATCAGGCTGTGAATATTGGCTCGCGGCTCACTCTCAAGCTCGCAGAGCATATTATATAACCGCTTGGAGGATATTCCGTGCTTTTCCGGAACCGACCTTACAAAGTAGCGCTTATCCTCTGCGGAAACCGCCATCTTTTGCGGATAATAAGGCACGACGGAGGGACTGCCGTCGCTACCGAAAACCAGCGAGGTCAGCAGCTCCACCGAGCGCTTTTTCCATTTTTCCATTCTTTAATTCCTTTCATCTGACGATGAATACCTTGTATACTCTTTATATTTTACCACATATATAGAACTTTTTCAAGCCCCGAGATGCAGGAAAATGGCGGAAATTTGCATCTTTTCGGTGAACGCGCTACAAATTTTGTGGAAATTTCAAGGAATATTGTATCTGCGGCTCGGTTACGCGAGAGCCTCCCTCTCGGAGGGAGCCTTTCGCAAATTATAGCGGCTCACTCCCGAAAGCCTTCTCCTGTGGGAGAAGGGGGACCGTTTACGGTGGATGAGGTGCTCATAAAAGCTGCCGGCACCTCACCGTCACTCGCTCCGCGCTCGCAAAAATACAAAAAAGAGAACAAAACGGTTCATTCTGCGCCGTAATGCTCTCTCTTTCAAAATATTTCGGAATTAAATGTTACACTTAACAGCCTCGCCGGTTTCGCCCGACTTGAAGCAGGCCTCCATAACCAGAAGCACGCGGCGAACCTCGTCCGGACGGATCAGCTCCTCATCAAGGCCGTCTACGGCGCGAGTGTAATTGCGGTAGAAGTCGTGGACGTCGGAGGTGGGACGCTCGATCTCATAGGAGTCAATGGTGATCTCATCTCTGGGCGCCATGGTCTTGGTGATTCCCGCGGCGGTCTGCACGGGAAGGACCTCCTTCTCGCACCAGGCCTTCAGCCTATTGACGCGGCACTTCTTCTGCCAGTCCTCGATAAGCGCCGAGCCGTTCTTGCACTGCATATAGAATCTGGGCATAGCGATAAAGTTGTAGGTTCCGACCTCAACGGTGGCTCTCTTTCCGCTCTCGAAGGTGAGGTGAAGATTAAAGCCGTCGTCTACCTCGTCGGTGGTAATATTGGTCAGCTCGCAGTAGACCTTAACGATTTTCTCGGGAATGAGCTGAAGCATCTGGTCGATAAGGTGAACGCCCCAGTCGAGCACCATTCCGCCGCCGTAGGGCTTGTGGCATCTCCAGTCGGAGGGGATTCCGCGGGAGCCGTGAATACGGGACTCGATATTGATGACCTCGCCGATCTCACCCGAATTAATAATGCTCTTCATAGCCAGGAAGTCAACGTCCCAGCGTCTGTTCTGATGAACGGCAAAGAGCTTGCCCGACTTCTCGGAGGCGGCAACCATCTCGTCGTAATCGCCTACGCAAAGAGCCACGGGCTTCTCGCAGATAACGTTCTTTCCCGCAAGGAGAGAGTCAACGACGATATCCTTGTGTACGTCGTTGGGAGTCGCGCAGAGAACGATGTCAACCGACTCGTCAGCGAGAATATCGGCGAGGGACTCATAGGTACGGATACCAAGGTCGCGGGCCGCCTGCATTCTCTTCTCCGCAATATCAAAAATTCCGGCGAGCTCCACCACGTCGCTCTTCAGCGCGTGATTTGCGTGCCAAGCACCCTGACCGCCGTATCCAACTATCGCAAGCTTCTTTTTCATAATAGCCTCCACCCTTTCGGGGTTTTTATGTTCTTAAAGATTTTAACACTAATCTTATATAATTTCAATCAATATATTGGCGAGTATTTGCACAATATTGACTTTTAAGCGAACATCGACGCCGGGAATATCAAATCACCGAGCAGGCCGAAGAGGATTCCCACCGCGACAAGCAGGCCGACGATGAATAAATTCTCCTTCAGATTTTTATTGACGCGGAAGAGGACGAGCACGCCGACGCCCGCGTTGGAAAACAGCCCTGCCATCATCACGCCCGAGGAAATTATCCCCTCGGCACAGAGAGTGGAGAGCACCACAGACGCCGCGCAATTGGGTATCAGGCCCACCAGAGCCGCAAGCGCGTGGGAGAGCACCGGCAGAGAGCCGACCAGCGACCCCAGCGTATCCTCGCCGACGGCGCAGACCAGGCCGTTTATGGCAAAGGTCACGATAAGCACGAAGAGCGAGATGGTCAGCGTATGATGGATAGCGGAATAGAGTATTCCCCGCTCGCAATGGCAATTGTCCTCGTCACAGATGGCGTCAATGTTTATCTCACTGCGCTCGCGGCGAGTGAACCGAATTACGAGATCGAGAATAAGTCCCACGAGGATACCTACCCCCGCCTTATAGAGGACTATCAGAATTACGGTAAGCACCGGTATATCCCCTGAGAGGAGTATGGGCAGCATCTCGTCCGAGGTGGAGAGGAATACCGCCACCAGCGTGCCGACGGTTATCACCCTGCCGGCAAAGAGGTTGGACGCCGCCGCAGAGAAGCCGCATTGAGGCACAGCACCGAGAGCACCGCCGATAACGGGGCCAAAGACACCCGCCCGACGCATAAAGCTCTGGGTCTTTTCTGCCGACTTGTGCTCGATGAACTCCATCAGCAGATAGGTTAAAAACAGGAAGGGAACGAGCTTCAGCGTGTCGAGAAATCCGTGCAGGAATACCTCCTCGAGCACGTGGAGAAAGCCCTCACCATCCGCATGAGCGTGCAAAAGAGCCATATTTTCTTCCTTAGCGTATTAATATCTATTATATTTTACACTTAATCGGGGGCATTTGTCAAGAGCCTTGGCAGGAAAAGTGGGCGGAAGAAAAAGGAGCCCACAAGCGAGCCCCTTTTTGGAAGGTATTATCTTCAAACAATCCCTCAGTCCTTAACGTACTCCATAATATCCTCGATACGGCAGTCGAGGACGGCGCAGAGCTTGTTCAAGGTTTTCGTTTCCATATTGTCGTTTGCCTTGAGGCGGCGGACAGTCTTGCTGTCTATTCCGCACTCCTCACGCAGTCTATAGGTAGATATTCCCTTTTCCTGCATAGTTTTCCAAAGCTTATCAAATACAATCATTTCCATAACCCCCTTGACATTTTATATTATGGGGGTTATAATCTTTTTTATTAAGGGGATATAATCCCCATATCATTAAAAAGGAGGATACTATGAAAAAAATGACGGACGGAGATATATCCGAACCGAGCGTAAGGTTTAAGCGGGCTATGAATCGAATTTTCAGAGAGGTTGGAGGGTTTAGCAAAATCCCACACCCGGAGGTTGACAATTGGTTTCAACGCATAAGAAGTCGGTTGATCGTAAAATTCCACTTGAAGCCTTACGATGCCGAACGCGCGTACCGAGGCAGGAGACGCTGAAAAACGACGAGCAGCCCCCGCTCCACCGCCGTGCGGCGACACATCTCCCATAGGGCGAGGCGGCGAAGCCATTATCGAAGGCCCTGCTTGACAAGTGCACAAGAATGTGGTAGAATAATGTCGTTGCGCGGATAAAAGCGCGGACGTTAACAAAAAATAGGCTTCAGCCATAGGATGGTACTATGAAAAAATTACTGAAACTTGTGATTTTACTTCTCTCGCTCTCCACTCTCACAGCCTGCGGCGGAAACGGCGACACCGAGGACGCTGCGGGTGGCAACTCCGTAAAAATGACCGCCGAGGTCACCGCGGTTGGCGACCGCCTGCACGTAAACGTCATCGAGAGCGAATACGCCTTTGGCGAGTACGTTGTCAACGTCGGCAGTCAGACGAAATATTTCGGCAAGGACGGAAGCTCCGCCGACCTTTACGATATCAAGGTGGGCGACACCGTGGAGATACTTTACAGCGGCCAGGTCATGATGAGCTATCCGCCGCAGATCGTGGCGCTGAAAATTACTAAAAAATAGTGAAATCCCCTCGTTTGAAATCAAACGAGGGGTGCTTTTTGTGAACCCTTCTTTACATTATCGGGGCGAATATCCTCAAAACCGCGCGGAGCATACGCCGGAACGCTCCTACCTTCAGGTCACCGTCCGTCACTCTCCTGCAAGCCGAGAGAGTGTCGTCAAAGTCCTTCTTCATCTCGCCGATAACAGGGCAGTTATACAGCCATACGCCGTTCTCGAAATTGTGCACGAGGCTCCTGTAATCCAGGTTGATAGTTCCTATCATCGCGTATTTTCCGTCGACAAGGTAGCTCTTTGCGTGTACGAAGCCGGGGGTGTACTCGTATATCTCAACACCGGCCTTCATTAGTCGGGGATAAAAGCTGCGCGTCATTTCATAAACCATACGCTTATCGGGCACGCCCGGCGTAATTATCTGCACGCGGACTCCGCGCTCGGCCGCACTCTCAAGCGCGGCACAGGTTTCGCTGTCGGGGATAAGATAGGGCGTGGTTATGCAGGCATACTCCGTGGCGTGAGCCAGCATATTCATTATCACGCTTTTTCCCACTCGGCGCTCATATATCGGGCTGGGCCCGTCGCCAAAGGGTATCAGCATTCCCTCCGCGCGCAGGTCGGGCTGCTCGGGGTAAAGTCCGTCTGAGAAGGTGGGCGGAGTCTTGACGCTGATTCCGTAGTCGGCAACGAAAAGCGCCGTCAGCTCCCACACGCCCTCGCCAAAAAGCCTTATTCCCGTGTCCTTCCAATGGCCGAAGCGCGAGCGCTCGTTTATATATTCGTCGGCGATATTTATACCGCCGGTGTAGCCTATCCTACCGTCGATCACCGTTATCTTGCGGTGGCTACGGTTGTTAAATTCGCTGTCGGCGTTGCCGCGCAAGCGTGAAAACTGCGCCGCCTCAATGCCGAACCGACGGAGCTGCTTATCGTAATCCGCGGGGAGCGCGCTCATACAGCCAAGGTCGTCGTACAGGAGCTTTACCTCCACGCCTGCGGCGGCCTTACGCTTCAGCACCTCCAGCACAGGGTCCCAGAATTTTCCCTCCTCGATGATGAAATACTCCATATAAATAAACCGCTCGGCGGCTTCAAGGTCGGAGAGCAGCTCGGGCAGCATATGCTCACCGAGGGGGAAATAGGTCACTTCCGTGTTTGAAAACAGTCTGCCGCCCGAAAGCCGACAGAGCATTTTCGCCTGACTGCAGGCGTGGGGGTCACTCTCCCGGAGGGCCTCCGTCAGCGCGGAATCCTCCCCGTCGTACCCACGCGTGCGCAGCTCGGAGAGCCGCTTTACGTACTTGCTCTTCAGCTTTCGCGAGTAGAACATAAAATACAGCATAAAGCCCGCCACCGGTATGAGCATTACCACCAGAAGCCAGGGTGCCTTATAGTCGGGATTATCGTCCGAGGCGGTGATCTTTATGATAACGAATATCCACGTCGCGTATGCCGCAAGGTAGAAATAGGGCACAAATCGGCAAAGCACCACCAACGTTGCAATAACTCCGGCAACCGAAAGAGCGGCCAGCGCAACGGCGATTATGTACCTTACGGGGATATAGTTATATTCCCTTTCTACCCGCTTTCCGTTTACCGAATACGAATACTTCCTTTTCATTTTTACCTCCGGGGGCAGAAAGCCGAAAGAGGCCGTCCCGACGAAAAATCACCGAGGCAACCTCTTTTCTGATTTGCGCGTGAAGCAAACCCGGCTTTCGCCTAAAATCATTGAAAAATGACTACTATGGTTTACTTTTTAGCCTCGGAAATGCGTTCCTCAGCTGCGGCACGGCGCTGCTCCGCCTCTGCGATCTGCTGCTCTCTGTCAGCCTGCATTGCGGCGCGGCGCTGCTCGGGAGATGCCTTTGCCTCCTCCCACTGTGCGCGGGATTCAGCCTTTGCGGCTGCAAAATTCGCCTTATCAACCTCGTGCTGTGCCTTTGCGTCAGCCTTCATATCCGAGAAGGCCTTCTTGAAAAATGTGATGAGTCCCATTCTTATTTCTCCTCTCCGTTCATAATTTTGTCGCTGAGCTCAAGAATTCTTGGGGCGTACTTTTTCTTGCGCGCCGCAAGGATCCTCATATATATCGGATAGGTTGCAAGGGTCATTGCAAGACCTACGATACCTATAATTATTCCGGGCACAAGGCCGTTTGCCATACCGATGGTGTCACCGATATCGGTCATAACGAGGCTCATTCCCGCGCCCATAACCACGGCGCCAACGCTGCCGAAGGCGTAAGCGAATATATTTGCGGGCTTCTTCACCTGCCCGTCAAGCATACGGAGCTCATCAAGCTCGCCCACCTGCTTCTCTGCGTATTCTGCGCGTATTTTGCGCAGCATAAAATCTCTGTCGTTTCCTGTCATCCGTTCCTTCTCCGTTCTTTTCATCGTGGCTTCATTATACCCTGCCGATGTTTGCGTAATGATTAAAATTTGTTTCGGTTTTGTTAAAGTTGGTTTCTGAAATGTAAAAGCTGAACGGCAGAGGCCCGAAAATACAGGGTCACTCTGCCGCGCGCCCGCAAAACGGGGCTTTTTTATTTACTTTTCGTGGCGCGTCGTTGCTTTGCCACGTTGAGCCAGACGTATATGCCGAGAAGCAGCAGCACCGTCAGCGCCACCACGGCGTACATCGCGCCGACTCCTACCTTTATATCAAAGAAATAAAGATTGCAGTCAATGGCGTCGCGTATCTCGGTGATCGCCTCGGCGGGCAGTCCCTCCGCCTCCAGCGCCGCCAGCGCACCCCTCATCGCGTGGTTACGGACAAGGGCGGTGCCGTAGGTGCCGGGCAGCATAAGTATCACCCTCTGAAGCCCTTCGGCGAACTGGGATATGGGCATATAGGCACCGCAGACGAAGCCGTAAAGCGAGCTGACCATCGAGCCCACCGCAGATATCTGCCCCTGGGTCGAGAGGAAGAAATTGATTATGCTGGAGAGCGCCGTACCGAACATCACAAGGAGTATAACGTCGAGCAGCAGAAGGAGAATATCACCGACCGACATATAAAATCCGACTATCGACACGTAAACGAGGCACAGGGCCATAGCGGCGATGCAGACCGTCAGCGTGGAGATGAGGGTGGCAAGATAGTAGCTCAGCGCCAGGGTATACGGCTTCACGGGAGCCACCGCGAGGTCGAGCCCCGTGCCGTTTGCCTTATCCTGCACCATCAGCATATTCGAGCAGAAGGCCACGGTCACGCAGGACACCGCCAGGATAGACGAAATAAGCTGACCGCCCACACAGCCGCCGATTATCCGCTCGGGTATCTCCATCCATTCGGGGATAGAGAGCATAAAGCTGTCGCGGTAGACCTTCCCGAGGAAGGAAACGTAAAGCACCAGCAGTATGGCAGGGGTTATCAGCGAGGTGAAGAACAGTCCCTTGTCCTTAAAGAACAGCTTGGTATTTCTCCTTACAAGTGCAGAAAGCGTCGTCATTTCTCATCACCTCCAAGTCTTTTTCCCGTGACGGCGAGGAACACGTCGTCCATTCGCCCCTTAACTATCTCGTAATCGGTGAAGGCCTCGGGGTGGGCGAGTATCAGCTCCGTGGCCTCGGCGGTATTCTTTACCGAAATGCGGTAGCCGTCAGCCACACGCTCGTATTCGGCGGAGAGCTCCGAGATCTTCTCCTCGGGCAGGCCGTAAAGGGTGATAAAGTCGCCGGTGTAGGTGTTTTTCAGCTCAAGGGGCGAGCCCTCTGCGGCGATCCTTCCGCCGTCTATTATAACCACGTAGTCCGCCTCTGCCGCCTCCTCCATATAATGAGTGGTCAGGAAAACGGTCAGCCCCTCGCGGCGGCGCAGTCCTTCGATAACGCCCCAGAGCAGCCGCCTCGTTTGCGGGTCAAGACCGGTGGTGGGCTCGTCGAGGATCAAAAGACGCGGCCTGTGTATAAGTGCTCTGGCGATATCTATGCGCCTGCGCTGACCGCCCGACAGCTTGCCGAGGGGGCGGTCAAGAATATCAGAAAAATCGAGAAGCCGTGCAAGCTCGCCGATCCTCGCTGCGGCCTCCTCACCCACAAGCCCGTAAAGGGCGGCACGGCAGGTGAGATTGTCGCGTACGGTAAGAGCGCGGTCGAGGGCCGAGCTCTGGAACACCACGCCGATAAGTCCCCTCACGGCGTCCATCTCCCTCTCGATATCGTGGCCGTCGATGACCACCCTGCCCCCGTCCTTTCTGAGGCTTCCGCACATAATGTTGATCGTGGTGGATTTTCCCGCGCCGTTAACGCCGAGGAAGGCGAATAGCTCACCCTCTCTGACCGAGAAGGAAAGACCGTCCACCGCCCGTACCTCTCCGTAGGATTTACAAAGGTCGCTTATCTCAATTATTTTTTTCATACCACAGCCTCCCCCTTGGCAAGAGCACGGAACACCTCACTCACCATCTGCTCCACCTCCACGTCAGAGAAGATGCAGCGCCCCTCGGCGAACATCGTGGCAAATCCGTGCACGTATACCGATAAATGATTGTATATTTTTCTGGCCGCCCCATCCTCTACGCCGTGACTGCTCTTCAGCGCACCGCGCACCAGCGGCTCCTCGTCGCCCGCAGGCATATAATTGGTTATCCCCTCGCCCATATCTCCGCGCATAAAGAGGAGCTTGAACAGCTGCGGCTCGTCCTTGGCGAATTTTATATACGCGAGCCCCGCCCCCTTGAAGGGCAGCGGCTGTGAAAGACCGCGGTCGAGGTATTCTCTGTAAAGCGCCGTCGCCTTCCCCGCAACCTCGCGCTCTACCTCCTCCACCGAGGAAAAAACGGTGAATATGGGCGCAGTCGAGCAGCCGAGCTCCGCGGCGAGATTCCTCGCGCTCAGTATATCCTCTCCCCACTTACGCACCATCTCGTAAGCGGTGTCTATTATTTTCTCTCTTGAAAATTTCGGCTTTGGCGGCATTTTCCGTCCTCCTATAACACTTGTTATATAACACCTGTTATTATATCACGGAAAAGCGCGGCTGTCAATAGCTTTATTGTGAAATTTCTATTTCTGCAAAAACTCTAAAACCGCTTGACATCACCGCTCCTATGATTTATAATGTAGTAAACGCTAAAACCGCTTTAAGAAAGGAAGCTACTATGCCATACAGAATTCCCGATTATCATAAGAGCCTTGAGGTGCTTCACCTCGGCTGTGAGGCGCCCCACGCCTACTTTATCCCCTTTGAGCGAGCTGAGGACGCGTCGCTCTCCCGATTTGAGAGCGGACATTTCACCTCGCTGCTGGGCGAGTGGGATTTCAAATTCTACCCCTCGGTAAGAATGGTGCCCGACCTTGAGAACGAGGAGATAGCCTTCACCGAGAAGCTCTACGTTCCTATGAACTGGCAGTATGAGATCGGCCGCGGCTACGACGTACCGCAGTACACCAATCAGCGCTATCCCATTCCCGTCGACCCGCCGAGAGTCCCCGAGGAGAATCCTGCGGGCGTGTACTCAAGGAGCTTCAATATAGATAAGCAGACCCTCGCGAAAAAGGACGTTATGCTGACCTTTGAGGGCGTGGACTCCTGCTTTTACCTTTACGTAAACGGCAAATTCGCAGGCTACAGTCAGGTCAGCCACTGCACCAGCGAGTTTAACGTCACCGATATGCTCACCCCGGGCAGAAACGAGCTGCGGGTGCTGGTGCTTAAATGGTGCGACGGCACCTATCTTGAGGACCAGGATATGTACCGCGCCTCGGGTATCTTCCGCGAGGTTTACCTGCTGGCGCGCGACAGAGTGAGAGTGGAGGATATCTTCGTAAACGCAAGGCCCTCGGAGAGCCTCGACTCCGCAGAGGTGTCCGTGGAGATCAGAACCAACGGAAAGACGCCCGTCGCCCTTTCGCTCTCCGACGCCGACGGCAAGACGCTCCTCACCTATGAGGGCTCCGTAAACGGCACCGAGAGAATTGCTCTCGGCAGGCTTATGGCACCCCGGCTCTGGAGCGACGAGAGCCCCTACCTTTACTCCCTGCTTATCAGTGCCGGCGAGGAGCATATCTCGATCCCCGTGGGCGTGCGCAGGATCGAGGTCTGCGGCCGCGTTCTGCTTATAAACGGCAGGAAGGTCAAGGCAAAGGGCGTAAACCGCCACGACAGCCACCCCGTCCTCGGCCACGCCACCCCCTACGAGCATATGCTGCGCGACGTTCTGCTCCTGAAGGCGCACAACGTCAATATGATACGCACCAGCCACTACCCCAACGACCCCCGCTTCTACGAGCTGTGCGACAGATACGGCATCTACGTCTGCGACGAGGCGGACATTGAGTGCCACGGTATGGGCAACCATGTCTACGACGCCCACCTTACCAACAACCCCGACTGGAAGGAGGCCTACCTCGACCGCGCCGAGCGAATGCTGGAGCGTGACAAGAACCACCCCTCGGTTATAATCTGGTCGGTGGGTAACGAGTCCTCCTGCGGAATAAACCACGAGGCTATGGCAAATTACTTCAAGGGCCGCGACCCCGACCGCCTCGTTCACGCCGAGGACGAGTCCAGAATGGCCTATTGTGCCGAAAAGGAAAGAGCCAACCCCGGCTCCACCCGGGTGGGCGCGGTTCCCGAATGGGTGGACACCGAGCACTACCGCAGCTATACCGATATCGAGAGCAGAATGTACCCCAGCACCGGCGACGTCAAGACCTTCTACCTCGATAACGAGAAGATAACCCGTCCCTTCTTCCTCTGTGAATACTGCCACGCTATGGGCAACAGCCCCGGTGACCTTGCGGATTACTGGGAGCTGATTTACGCAAACGATTCCTTCTTCGGCGGCTGTATCTGGGAGATGACCGACCACTCGGTTGCCACCGGCGAGAACCGCTACGTCAAGCCCGAATACGTCTACGGCGGCGACTGCGGCGAGTTCCCCCACGACTCAAACTTCTGCGTTGACGGTCTGTTCTATCCCGACCGCAGACCCCACACCGGTATGCTGGAGGCAAAGCAGGCCTACAAGCCCTACGCCGCGAGCTACGAAAACGGCGTTCTTACGGTAAAGAGCCGCAGGCTGTTCGCGCCCCTGTCCGACCTTGTTCTCGATTATACCGTCGAGCAGGGCGGCAGGCCGGTTCTTTCGGGCAGCCTCGGACGGCTTGATATCCCCGCGGAGGGCGTGGGCGAATACGAGCTTAGCTTCCCCTATACCGACGGCCTCGTTACCCTCAATATTTCGGTAAAGCAGGCAGGTGCCACCGAATGGGCGCCCGCAGGCTACGAGGTGGGCTCGGACCAATTTATCCTCTGCGATAAGACCGAGAGGATAGCGCCGAGGACGGCGCCCGTGTCCCTCGCCGAGGCGGGCGACTGCTACGCCGTGGACTTCGGCAGCACCTGTGTCAGAGTGGGCAGGACCTCGGGACTTATCGAGTCGGTGACCGAGGGCGGCAAGACCGTTATCAGCTCGCCGATAATCCCCGGCATCTGGCGCGCTCCCACCGACAATGACCGCAAGATAAAGGACAAGTGGTTCACCGAGAGAATAGACAAGGCCGAGCCCTGGCTCAGAGAAATTTCCGCCGAGTGCGACGGCAACGGCGCCATCATTCGCGCAGAGCTCATCATCGCCCCGAAGGGACAAACTCCCACCGCCGCCGTGAGTGCGGAATACGTCTTTGACGGCTACTCCGTAGAGATAAGGTCCCACGTGGAGGTAATGCTCGGCGGTATAAAGCTGCCCCGCTTCGGCTGGCAGGTGACCCTGCCCGAGGACTTTGAGGGCCTGTCCTATCTTGGCTACGGCCCGATGGAGTCCTACGAGGACAAGAGGCTCGCCGCCCGTCTGTCGGTATTCAACACCACCGTTACGGATAACTTCGAGCACTACGTCAAGCCCCAGGAGAACGGCTCTCACCACGGCACCAGATGGGCGGAGCTTTCCTCTGCCTACGGCGCCCACCTCATCTTCGGCGGCGAGGGCTTCTCCTTCTCGGCTCTGCACTACACGCCCAATTATCTGACTGCCACCGCCCACGACTACGAGCTGAGGCCCGACAGAGAAACCACCGTCCTCATCGACTACCGCACCGCGGGTATCGGCTCGAACTCCTGCGGCCCCGTCCTCGCACCGAAATACACCATCACCGAGCGCGAGTTCGACTTCGGCTTCAGCCTCAAATCCATCATCGGCCAGCACACCCCCGACAGAGAGTACCGCAAGCTGGTGAAATAACGCAAAATTTCAACATCAGGAGGGACTATGGCAAAGCGAACTAAAGCCCTTATAGCCGCAGGGCTCGCCGTGGCGATGGCGCTTGCCGCCTTTGCTGTATATTTCTTCGGATTCCGCCTGCCAGAGCAACGGCGAGAGGCCGAGCTCCTGCGCACCGTACGGGAGTACTACGAAAGCAAGCTCACCCTTTACGGCGAGCAGAACGAAACCTTTGCCGACTATGAGGTGGACGTGGCCTTTCTCGGTGACAGCCTCACCGACGGCTACGACCTTGAAAAATACTATCCCGATTACGTAACGGCCAATCGCGGCATCGGCGGCGACACCACCCACGGGCTGGAGGAGAGGCTGCAAATTTCGGTCTATGACCTCAATCCCAAGGTGGCGGTCATGCTCATCGGCGGCAACAACCTCGGTACTATGTTTGAAAACTACGAGGATATCCTCATAGGCTTCAGCGAAAATCTTCCCGAAACGAAGATCGTGCTTGTTTCTCTTACCGCTATGGGCGGCAGCCTCGCGGAGAAAAATCAGCTCGCCGCCTACAACAACGTGAAAATCAAAAAGCTGGCGGCCAAATACGGCTTTGCCTTCGTGGACCTCTACACGCCCCTCCTTAACGAGGAAAGCGGCGAAATCTACGCCGAGTACACCAGCGACGGCGCCCATCTGACCCCCCTCGGCTATGAAGTATTTACCGATACGCTGATGCCGACGCTGGAGGCTCTGCTCGCAGGCGACGAGCCGTAGGGCGGGAGCGTCTTTACACAAATGGGCCTATGGCGAAGGCGGTGGGGAGATTTATCCCCGAGGTTGATGAGGTGGCATAATGATCGTTTTTTTACACCTCATCCGTCTTGAGGTTGCTTGCAACCTCGCGCCACCTTTCCCTCAAGCGGAAGGCTTTATACAAACAAAAAAAGACCGAGTTTTCTCGGTCTTTTTCTAACTTTTATTTACATTTTGGAGTTTTCAGCCTGACGGTGACTATGGTTCCCGTAGGAGTGAGCTCATAGTTTCTGAACTCGCCCTTGTCCTCGAGGAAGCGGAGGCTGCCGCCCTCGGCAGAGGTGATCTCACCCCTTGTGCTTATGACGAAGGGTCTGCCGCCGACGGGGCTCTTTGCCACCTCGGAGAGGTCGAGCTTCATCACGCCGGGGGTGTACTCTACCCTTGCGAACCTATGATACATAGACTGCACCGCGCAGAACTCAATACCGCGGGACATCACAGCGCCGTATCTGCCGGCACAGCCCTCAAAGTACCTGACGGCGCGGTCGATAACCTCACCGCTGCGCGCGGGATCCATATGCAGGAAGTTCGGCCAATGGGTGCCGAATATGCCCGTCATGGGCGGCAGGTCATCAAAGCTGCAGTCGCAATCGTCCCAAGGATAAATGTTGAGATTTCTGTCCACGGTGACGATTCCGTTCTCAACGCCTACGATCTCAGGGCGCTCGCCCTCACAGTCCATAGTGCGGTAGATGGTGGAGCCGTACTTGAAGCCGAGCTCCGAGAGCACGCCCGAAAGCTCGCCCCATCTGCATATGAAGGAGGGAGGCACAAAGCTGACAGGCTGCTTTTCGATACCGTAATAGTCTAACATATCGCGGAATTTTGCAACGCGGTGGCGTATCTCGTCGGGGTCAACCATTATGAGCTTACCGCCCTTGCGGTAATAATAATCCGAGGTATCGTGATTATCCACGCCCTCCATATAGTAGCCGTGGAGAAGCCCGTGGAGAGCGATCTCGATATAGGGCGACTCGTTTATCGCCTCCACAAAGCGTGCCATCTCGGCTCTGTCAAGGTGGGAGGCGTTGTCCCAATTATCTCCGTATTTTGAAAGATGCTTCACGTCAGAGAGGCGGTTGTCGGGGTCCCACTCGCCAACGACAAAGGCGCAGTTTATCTTCATTCCCAGCTGCTCTCCGAGGAGATTTATGGCGCGGAGGTCCTCTGCCACGTGGCGTCTTTTCATACCCGTTCTCGAGGGGCCGCCCGCGGCTCTGTCGTCCTCACCGTTGAACCAGCCCATATCGTCCAGCACTATCTGGACGGGTCTTGGTATCAGAGCCTCGGGGCTCTCCGTTTTCGGCTTTGCGAACACGCCCGACGCGCCGTAAACTCTGCCGCCGTTTATGAGATGGGCCTTTATCGCCCTTGCAAAGGAGCTCTTTTCAGGGAGCTCGGCGGGGGGCGTTTCAGGCAGAGCGTCAAAGACGTAGGTGAACACGGCCTTTGCGTTGCTCTTCATCGGGAATCGGGTGAAGCGGTCGCCGAAGCGGGTCACGTTGCCCTCCTTGCCGGTTATGGACTTCAGCTCGGTGTCGAGAAGCCAGCTGGTGCAATAGAACATCTTAAAATCGGTAAAGCAGCGCTCTATAACCTCGCGCCCCAGGGCAAAATCGCGCTCGCAAACCTCGGGAGTAAGGGGGCCGCCGGTGGGAATATGCACGCTGACTATCTTGTCGCCTGCAGTGAGTACGGGCTTCCACTCGGACTTTGAGAGCCTAACGGGCGAGGTGGAAACGGTACCGCCGAGAGAGGGGTAGCCCTCGTAATAGCCGTCGGTCTCGGTAACCGTCGCAACAAAGGAGCCCGCCTCGTCCTCGCAGTCCACGCTGCCGAGTATTCTGCCGCTGCGGTGCAGGGTTGCGCCCTTGGCCAGGGCGAGAAGCTCGCCGTCGCGCTCAAAGATATCGAAGGGCTCCCTGTATCTGCACATCTCAAAGTTAAAGCGGCCGACGCGAATGATCTCGCTGCGCACGAATTTCAGCATCCAGCGCACGTAGGTACGCAGGCCGTGTCTGCCGTAGAGGAGGATATAATCGCCCACCTGGTTCTGGAACATCTCCAGCGTGGCGGCGGTAATTTCCTCGGGCACCCTGCGGCGGCGGTGGTTTCCGACCATCTTAGGCAGCTCCCACAGAAGGGCGAAAAGGGATATGGAGTCGTAAAGCTCGCTCCCCAGGGCGGCCTTCGGCCCCGAGAGGGCATCTATGGCGGGGATATCGTAGGCTCTTATCGCCGCGTTGAGGAAATAGGCGAAAAGGACGTTGTCCTCATCCTCGGCAAGCCCCTCGCTTATTCTGCGAATGTCCTCTGCCATATGAGTAAACACGGGGAATTTCTCAAAATTCAGAATTTCATTCCCGTGGGCGGCGTATTCCCGCTTTGCCGCCTCGTAATAATCAGCAAAGCTCTCAAGCCTTGCGGAGATTGCAAATTTTTCTAAAAGTCTTTTCATGAATAATTACCTCGCACGGCTGCTCCGCGGGCGTCCTTGCTCCGAGGCATACCGTAAAGCAAATTGTTTTTTTGAAGGTTGTCTTGGTACCGCAGTGAGAAGCCTTTCACGCAAACGAGCCGAAAGGAGAAGCCTTCCCCTCGAGGGGAAGGCGGCGAGAGGTTGCTTGTAGCCTCAAGACGGATGAGGTGTAAAGAAAACGATTATTATGCCGCCTCATCAGCCTCGGGGATAAATCCCCTCACCAACTCTCGGTGCGGCTATGTGGCAGAAAATCCCATCAAAATTGATGGGATTTTCTAAGTTTTGTTTACATTTTAACCGTCATTCCAAGCTCGGAGAAGGCGGCGGTGATGGCCTCGGTGGCGGGAGCAAGCTCCTGCTTTGTGAGGGTGCGCTCCGCGGAGCAAAAGGCGAATCTGAGGGTGACCGCAGAGGTACCGTCCTGGTTATATATATCCTTGAGCCACATATCCGAAAGCAGCTCGCCTGCGGCGGCCTTAGCCTTTGCTGCAAGCTCGGGGAATACGATGGCGCCCACGTCTGCGGTGAAGGTTATATCTATCTCTATAGCGGGGAACTTCGAGGGCTCGGCATACTTGGTGGTAGCCACCGCAACGGAAGCAAAGGCCTCGGTGCGGAGCTCGAAGAAGGCGATGGCGCACTTCTTGTCAATATTGTCGCTGACGGTGGGGTGAGGCACGGAAAGATAGCCCACGCGAACGCCGTCCACCTTAACGTCAAAGGTGTTTACAGGGTGCTCAAAGTCGTACTCGCACTCGGCAGAGATGAACTCGGCATCCTTGTGCAGAATATCCGCGCAGATCTCAGCGACCGCATCTCTGGCGCGCAGGAACAGGCTCTCCTCGGACTGTGTCTTGGAGAAGAATACCGCACCGAGCTTGTTCTGCTCGTTGCAATAGCCGTCGGCGCGAAGCCCCTCAACGGTGTGTCCGATCTCGAAGATGCCGAAGTCGTCGCCGTAGCCGCGGTTCTCCTTGACGAAGCCAAGCAGAGTGGGTATCATAGACACGCGCAGGCAGGTGTGATCGGGAGTCTGAGCGTTGACGATCTTCACGTTCTCGGGGGTGGAAATACCAAGCTCGCGGTTCTTCGCGGAATCCGACCAGATATAGGAATGTACCTCGTGGAGGCGGTAGCTGCCCACAAGTATATCCTTCATTCTGTCCTCCTCGCTCTTTCTTACCTCCTTGCGGACGGGAAGAATGGGGCTGACGGAGGTGAACACGTCGAAGTTATCGTAGCCGTAGATACGGGTGATCTCCTCGATTATGTCCGCCTTGATGGTAACGTCCTTGGTGGCTCTCCAGCTGGGAACCTTAACGGTGAACTTATCGCCGCAGAGAGTAACGCCGAAGCCGAGGGCGGTCAGGGTGGTGACTATTCTCTCGGTGGAGATATCAATACCCGTATAGCGGTCAACGTATCTCTTATCAAACTCGAGGGTGATCTCGGGATACTTGTTTACGTAAACGTCGGTGAAGGAGGAGGTAACCTCGGCGCCCTCGTCGCACTCCCGGAGCAGAGCCAGCAGGCGCTCGGTAGCAACGCGGCAGAGCTCGGGGTCGAGCATCTTCTCGTATCTCTGGGAGGCATCGGTGCGCAGGCCGAGTCTGGTGGTGGTCTTTCTTACCGACACGCCGTCGAAGGTGGCAGACTCCAGCAGCAGAGAGGTGGTATCGTCCTCGATCTTGGAGGCGTCACCGCCCATAACGCCGGCGATGGCAACGGGAACGTCACCGGAGGTGATCATAAGCATATTCTCGTCGATGCTTCTCTCAACGCCGTCAAGGGTGGCAAACTTCAGCCCCGTGGGGAAGGTCTGCACCTCGATCTTGTCCACCTTCGCGTTATCGAAGGCGTGCATGGGCTGACCCAGCTCCATCATAACGTAGTTGGTAAGGTCGGCAAGGAAATTAATGGCGCGGGAGCCGCAGTAGAAGAGCCTTATTCTCATATTAACGGGGCTTATCCTGCGGGTTATGTTCTGCACCTTTATAGCGGAATAACGCCATACGAGGTCGGTGGCCTTAACGTCAACGGCAACCGCAGGCAGAGCCGCGAACTGCTCTACGTCAAGGAGCCTCGGAGCCTTCAGCTCTCTGCCCGAAATGGTGGCAAACTCGCGGGCCATACCGTAATGGCTCCAGAGGTCGGGGCGGTTGGTGAGGGACTTGTTATCAACCTCAAAGATGATATCGTCAATATCGTAAACGCTCTTGATATCGGTACCGAGAGCGATATCGTCGGTGATCTCCCAGATGCCGGAATTATCGTCCGAAATGCCGAGCTCGGCCTCTGAGCAGCACATACCGTAGGAGGTATAGCCGGCGATGGTGGCGGGAGCGATGGGGTGACCGCATACGGCACCGCCGCCGGTGGCCAGAGCGACCTTCATACCCTCGCGCACGTTGGGCGCGCCGCAAACTATGTCAACCACCTCGTCGCCCTTGTCCACCTTCAGCAGATGGAGCTTCCTTGACTTCGGGTGATCCTCAACGGAAAGTATCTTCGCAACAACGACGCCGTGGGTGTCGGCGCCCTTCTCGATTATGTCCTCAACCTCGGCGGTAGAGAGCGTGAAATTGCGGATAAGAGCCTTCTTGTCAAGACCCGAAAGGTCAACGAAGTCGCCTATCCAATTCATAGATAAAAACATTTTCCTCTACCTCCCTTATATAGATTTGAACTGCGAGAGCGCCTTGAGATTTCCGCTGTTGAAGTCACGGATATCCTTAACGCCGTATTTCATCATTGCAAGTCTGGTAAGA
>CAZABU010000010.1:0-27005 GCA_964483225.1 uncultured Ruminococcus sp.
AATAGCCACCCGTACGCTCGAGGCCTTCCTTTATGGAAGAAACGACCTCCTCGTTCTCGTTCAAGCGTATCTTCATCACTTGTTCTCCTCTATAAGCTTCACGAGCTTATCCTTAGGTACGTATCCGACAGACATATCAAGGAAGGTATTATCCTTTACGAAAGCAACGAAGGGGATACTCTCGACCTTGAAGGCTCTGGCAAGCTCCGGCTCCTCGTCCACGTTGATCTTACCGAATTTCACATCGGGATACTCCTTTTCAAGCTCGTCAAGAGTGGGTGCGAGCATTCTGCAGGGGCCGCACCAAGGCGCCCAAAGGTCGATAACGACCAAGCCCTTTGCTTCCTCTACCTCTGTCTTAAAGTTAACCTTAGTTATATTAAGCATATTAATTCACCTCTGTTTCAATATATATTTATTTTAACATACAGTGACACGTTTGTCCATAGAAAACAAAAAATTTACATATTTTTCGCATAAAAGGTTTGACAAAGCCGCGATTGTGTTTTATAATTATGTAAAAAATGCAGAGGAACAAAAAAAATGCAAGGTTACAGTATGAATTGCTCGGTTGACGTGCACGACGTCGACTACAACGGACTCGTCAAGACGTCTGCCATACTCAGATATATACAATCCGCGGCTCAAAGCCAGCTTACCGAGGTGGGAATGTCCTACGACGAGCTGAAGGCCCGGGGCTGCGCCTTCCTGTTATCCAGGATCAAGCTTGAGGTACTGAAGCCTCTGCGCGCATATGCGCCCCTGCGCGCCTCCAGCTTTGCCTGTGAGAGTCGCGGCTATTCCTTCTTCCGCTGCTATGCTCTGGAGTCGGACGGCGAGCTCGTAGCCAGAGCTATATCCGTATGGGCTCTTACCGATGTTGGTACTCGCTCTCTTATAAGAGTCGGCGACTTCAACCTACCCGTACCGATAAATCCCCTGCCCGATATGGCGATCGGTCACTTCAAGCTCCCCTCGGCGCTCACCGATATCGGCGGATACGGAGTACACTACGGCGACGTGGATCAAAACAGGCATATGAATAATACAAAATACCCCGATATGTACTCGAATTATCTTCCTCTCGAAAATAAAATGATCCGCTCTATCTCCATAAATTACGTTGCAGAGGCGGCGATGGGAGAAAAGCTCCGCGTTCAGCGCGGCGAGGCGGACGGGAAATTTTACTTCAGAACCCTGCGTTCCGATGGAAAAACCAACTCCGAGGCTGAGATAGAATTGTCCGATTTATAAAAACATTGCGTTTGTTGACATTCAGCCGTCATTCTGTCAGAAAACCAAATTTTTTCAATAAATTTTGCAGACTTTTGAAGGATTTTGCAGTATTTTCCTGCAAAATTCCGATTTGTCTGCATTTTTATTTTTTAATAATGATGATAATATTCCTGATTTAGGTGCAATATTGTTCATAAAGGTCAACTTACGCAAGAAATGGGTTGAAATTGTAATTTTTGGCACGATTCTCCCCGACATTTTTCAACGACATCAGCACATCGTTTTATGATAGAATAATAACAGTGTAACTATCAATAACGTTAAGGAGATTTTGCCATGAGAAAAACCAAAGCGATGTGCGACACCGTCATTAGGCGCGAGGAAAGGACCGAGGGCGGCTACGGTTATCAATATGAAATCATAATGCAAAGAGGTGAGGGCGTTGCCTGCTTCAGGATCCCTCTCTACACTATCAGGGTCAGCCTCAAGCACCCGAGCGGTGAGATCAGCACCTCGGAGATCAAGGATGCCTTTGCCGACCTCGGGCGGGCAATTGCCTTTTTCGATAAGCTTGTGCGTAATCTTGCCACGCCTATTGACCTCGTCTACATACACGAGGACGAGATGTGTAAATAAGTAATACAAAAAACGGAGACACAATATCCGTGCCTCCGTTTAATTATATTACCAATAAAGCTTCCAATCGGGGTCAAGCATTCTGTGAAGCGCTTCCATATAGAAATAGTCACCCCAAATGTTGTGCTCGTCAACGCCGATGCCCTGGGGCTTAGCGTAGACCTGATGGAGAAGAAGTCCGTTGGACTCGGGAACGTCCTTGGAAAGATAGCTGTCTATCAGCGAGCTCATCATTCGCTTGCAGGCGTTGATATATACCTGCTTCAAAGGATCGGAATCGTCCATATACTTGATACCCTCAAGCATACCGCACATAGCTATTGCGGGAGAGGATGCATCCTTAGGCTCGCCGTCGCCGTCGGTGAAGGAAAGGTCCCAATAGGAAACGTAGTCCTCGGGAAGATGGTTTAAGAAGTAGTTGGTGGTCGCCTTAAAGACCTTGAGCGCTCTCTCATCCTTCTTATAAATATAGGTGAGCATAGGTCCGTAGATACCCCATGTCTGGCCTCTCGCCCAAGCGGAATCGTCAAAGGCGCCCTGGTGGGTCGCACCGCGAAGGGGCAGACCGGTCTCGGGATCAAAGTAGTAGGTATGGTAGGTGCTGGCATCAGCTCTGCAGCATACCTCAATTGTGGACTGGAAGTGGTTGTACGCGATCTCGTCGAAGCGCTTATCTCCGGTAACCTCAGCGGTCCAATAAAGGAGCGGTATGTTAAGCAGGCAGTCCACGATAAGACGGTAGGAGTTGGGATCGTTGACGTTGCCCCAGGCCTGGATGAACTTCCCCTTGTCATGGTAGCGGGTACAAAGATGCTCAGCGGCCATTATTGCCGCCTGCTTTGCCTCCTCGTTTCCGCACAGCTTCCACGCCGCAACGCAGGAGGGGGTGAACACGAATCCCATGTCGTGATGGTTTACGCCTATCTTCTCAACTATGCGCTTGGTATAGCTGGGAATCTGCCTAAGGGCGGCCTCCTTATACTTCTCGTTACCGGAAAGCTCGTATGCGTGCCAGAGCATACCTGTCCAGAAGCCGGTGCCCCAGCCGCCGACGTTATCCATTACGCCGTAAACGTTGTTTACACTGCTCTCCTTCGGGAATTTATCGCCAAAGCACTCAAGTCCGTAGTCGAGCTTTTTGAGTGCCTCGGAAAGCGCGTACTCAAGCTTTTCGCGAGGGAGATCAAAGTCGGCATATCTTTCGGGCTTTTCTATTGCGGGGATATTCGGAATCATTTTTCTGTTCCTTTCTTATTTTTTAGTCTTTGTGGCTATTTTACCACATGGCGGACTGCAAGTCAATAATTTCTGAGGATTTTCAACGAATTTGTGAATAACTTTTCTTTTCTACGGCAACAATCAGGGAAAGAAAAGGAGAATGATATGAAAAAACTAATGATTTCTACGATTTCCCTGCTGTCAGCGGCGCTTCTGGCCATAGGAATACCCACCGAGGCAGAGGCCGAGATCTACGACGACACACTCCGTCTACATATCCTCGCGGCATCAGACAGCGACGAGGATCAAAGACTGAAGCTCTGCGTGCGGGACAGGATTCTTTCTGAATTTGGCGAGCGTCTGTCACAGGCAGAGAGCCTCGATGAAGCCGGCGATCTTGTGGAGGCGCTGCTGCCGGAAATAGAAGCGGCGGCCGAGGGTGAGCTGCGCGCACAGGGCGCAAATTTCCCCGTCAGCGCCACCGTCGGAACCGAATGGTATGACACGCGGGTCTATGAGGATTTCGCTCTGCCTGCGGGATATTACACCTCTCTGCGGGTGATTATCGGCGAGGGCGAGGGTAAAAACTGGTGGTGCGTGATGTATCCCCCGCTCTGCACCGAGCTGGCAAGCGAAAGAGCGCCCGCTGACGACGGTATCATTGACTACACGAAGGAGGAAATGGCACTCATTGGGGCGAGAGGCTACAACGTCAAATTCAAGGTACTGGAAATAGTTTCTCGGGCATTTTATAAAAAAGGTTGATTTTCACGCTCGGTTATGGTATTATATATTTAATAAGATTAAGCGAGAAATACTATGACTAAGACAGAAACCAAGCTGATTGCCGACAACAGAAAGGCAAGACACGATTATTTTGTAATAGAGACCTACGAGGCGGGCGTTGAGCTCTTCGGCACGGAGGTCAAGTCCCTGCGCGCCGGCGGTGTAAATCTCAAGGACGCATATTGTGAGATCGACGAGGGCGAGCTTTTTGCTCTCGGTGTTCACATCAGCCCCTACGAGCAAGGAAACATTTTTAATAAGGATCCTCTGCGTCCGAAAAAGCTGCTGATGCATAAGCGGGAGATAATGAAGCTGACGGGTCTTGTATCCCGTGAGGGCTATACGCTGGTTCCCCTTTCCCTCTATTTCAAGGGGTCGTACGTGAAGATGGCGATCGGGCTCTGCAAGGGTAAGAAGCTTTATGACAAGCGCGAGGACGCGGCAAAGCGCGATGCAGACAGAACTATTGAAAAGCATATGAAAAATAGGTTTTAAGCACATGTCATTAAAATATAACGGTAGTATACTGCCACTTGCCAAGCACATGAGAAAAGATGCTACGCCGCAAGAAAATCATCTGTGGTACGATTTCCTATCAACGCATAAAATGCACTTTCAACGCCAAAAAGTCATAAATAATTATATTGCAGACTTTTACTGTCACCGTGCCAAGCTTGTAATCGAGATTGACGGTTCACAGCATTATACGCGGGAGGGGAAAGAATACGATTTAGCGCGAACCGAAATTCTGACTAAACTCGGTTTGACAGTAATTCGGTTTATGAATTTTGATATTGATAAAAACTTCAGCGGTGTCTGCGAGTACATTGATAAAATACTTAACGATATAACGAAGAGAGCAGCCTTGAAATAAAGGCCGCTCTTTTGCTTTTAGCCACCTTAGCGGCATCTCGGTAGTGATCCCTAAGCCGCCCTCCGAGAGGGAGGGGGACCACGAAGTGGTGGAAGGAGTGAGCGAATGAAGCTCAAGGCTTTGTAAGAGAATACAAGCGCCACTCCTACCGTCTTTACCTACGGCAAATCCACCTCCCTCCGCAGGGAGGCTTTCACGTTTAGAGATCTATGTTATCAGCAGCTCAAGCTCCGCTTCGGTCAAGGGGCGGTAGGTACCTACGGCGAGGCTCGGATCGAGAGCAAGTCCTCCGATAGACAAGCGCTTGAGATAAAGGACCTTGGCACCGGTGTAACGCACCATGCGCTTTACCTGGTGCTTTTTGCCTTCGGTTATGGTGATCAGCCCTTCGGTGGCGGGAACGTCGCCACGGCGGTTAGAAAGGCTCCCGTCGGTCTCCGAGAGGAATTCCTTTATTCCGCGCAGGGTGGATCGGCCGATTATTTGAACCTTAGCGGGCGAGGTTACGTGATCGCTGTTCGTATATATGCGCACGCCATCGGAGAGTGCGGCAAGCCTTTCCTCATCGGGTATTCCCTGTGCCCAGAAATAATAGGTCTTGCTAACGTGGCGGTCAGGCTGCATAAGCCTGTTTACCAGCATACCGTCATCGGTCAGAAGGAGCAAGCCTTCCGTATCTCTGTCAAGCCTGCCGATGGGAAAAATGACGTCGCGCAGCTCCTGCGGAAAATAGTCCATCACGGTTTTATGGCGGGCATCTCGCCTCGCGGTCACACAGCCGCGGGGCTTGTTGAACATATAATATTTATTTTGATTCCTTCCCATTACATCTCCTATAACACTCGCGAAGGCTATTTAGTCAGGCTCCCTTGTGTAAAGGGAGGCGCTCACAGCCGCGGGGCTTGTTGAACATATAGTATCTGTGCATCAAAAACACTTCCCTTCTTGCTTTATTTTATCACGGGGAGAAGGAATTGTCAATAGACGGGATTTGAGCAAAGCCTCCCACCGAGAGATGGAGAAGCGGCGTTTCGGTTGTTACTTTCGCCTCCTTTGTGTAAAGGGAGGTGGATTTGCCGCAGGCAAAGACGGAGGGATTGTCGGTTACTTTGTTACTTAACAAAACAATCCCCCAGTCGCTTCGCGCCAGCCCCCTTTGCACAAAGGGGCCTTTTGAAAAAAGCAATCACGCGACTTTCTCTTTTGCGTAAAAAAGGGACTGCCGAAGCAGTCCCTTTTGGTGGTGTTTGATTTTGCGAGTGCAGAATTACTCTCCTGCAGTTACGTTCTTTGCGTTGTAGGACTTGACGGTTATATCATCAAGGTCTACGCTATAAGTGATAGCACTTGCGCTCTTGAACTTGAAGGATACGGACTGAATGTCGGTACCTGCTCTGGTGGCCGTGCCGGATGCGGTCTCAACACCGTCAATAACGAAGCTGTAGTTGAAGGTGATGGCCGTATCGGTGATAGCGGTAACATTGATAATAACCTTAACGTCGTGCCACTGACCGTCGCCGATATTCGCGTTCGCTAAGGTAACAGAACCCTTTATATCGTCCTCGTCAGCTGCATCATAGGTGAACGCTCTGCTATTATCGAAGAATACACCTGAGGCGTCGCCGTTTTCGCTGCCGGCCGCAATACCCTCTGCATAAGTAGCAGTAGTATTGACAGATGCGTTGACCCACCAATTATTATACGAGGACTGCGACGCGGGGATACCCATAGCGTTTACTCTTATCCTGTAGGAATATTCATAAGAGGTCGGGGATCCCCAATCTCCTCCGGTAGGATCACCAAGAGCGTTGCTTGAATCGGTGAAGTTGATTACCTGCTCACCGCTTGCGGGATTCTGAATATTCAGATACTTGTTATCGTCATCCCCTGCGACGGAGGCGTTAAGGCCGGTGCCGGCCCAGGTCTGCTCGCCGTCCTCAAAATCAAAGGCGAGGGTACCGTCTGCAAGATCGGTGCGGGCTACAGTATTGTGAGCGGTAACCTTGAAGTTATCAAAGTCGATGTGATAATCGGTAAGACCGCCGTATGAGCTGGTGGTGGTCTTATTGATCTTAATCATAAATGCGTTAATATCGTCGATCGCACACTTAGTGATAGTTTTGCTCTTTCCGGTAGCGACGCGCGATCCGTTAACGTAAAGCTCGGAGAGAACAGTCACGGAGGTATCATCTACAACGCCGGTAACGTATACGATGTACTTAATATCAAGCCATCCGTCACCTACGTAATTTGCCAAAGTACCGGGGTTGAAGGAGGTAAACAGAGATGCAGCTTCGATATCACCGTCAGCCATTCCGGACTTACCTGCGGTCGCACCGATATAGAGACCGAAGGGTACGTTACCGTTGCTAGTGTTAAGGAACCAGTTCTCAAGGGAGTTGACGCGCATATCGAAGTCCAGCTGGTAGAAGGAGCCTACCTGCGCCTGCAGGAGAGAATCCTTGTTATCGCAGATCATAAAGGTTCTTGCGCCTACGTTCGTCGCATTATAGGTAAGCGAGGAATTGTATGTCTTAACGGTTCCGTCGCCGTTATAGGCAGTGTTGGCGTTTGCGTAAGGAGCCGAGGAGCCCTCAGGATACTTCGAAGAGTCAGTCGTATAAGTACCGGGGGTATTATCCTTCATGTAAGAGGAAATGTTGAGATAAACGTTTCCGTTCTCATCGGTGACATATTCTATGAAGTCAGAGCTAGTAATATATTCAACGGTATCTCCGTTATCGAAATCGTGGACGATCTCGCCGGTGGTATCCACGTTGATCTCATCACAGTAAACGTTATCAACGGTGATTCCAGCAGTAGTTGCCTTACCGCGGACCTCGATGAAGGCACGCTTGAAGTAAATGTTGTTTGAGGTGTTTGCGCTGTAGTAATATCCCTCAGCCGTCTCGCAAAGCTCACCGTCTACGTAGAACTTAGCAGTTCCGGTATAGGGAGACGTGCTGGCAACGTAACTGTCGGGAGTAAGCTCAACGCGGAGACTGTGCCACTCGTCGGCGGGAACTATCGCAAGAGGAGTAGCGCTCGCGGAGCGGGCAATCTTATATGCAACTGCATCTCCGCCATCAACGGAAACGAGCTTGCCGTTGGAATTGACGGGGTATGCGAACAGGCAGAGTATCTCGGAGTTCGTGTAATTGTGAAGACCGAACTTCACGCTCCAGCCGTCGGTGTCAGCCGCGTTGAACACGACCTTTTCGGCGAGCTTAAAGTCAAGCTCGAAGGCGTGAGTTCCGCCCATCGTCATATCGTCGTTTGCGAAATAGATGTTAATACCGGAGGTAAGATTCTCCTTAGAGGTATTAAGCGCGTAGTTGTTCGCGATATTTACGCGAGAGGTTGCGCTTGCAACGTCAGTTGTCCAATTGCCGGTTTCGCCAGAGAAGCTCTCGGCGGCGTCGGCGTAATCGCCGTTGCCACGGTTGTCGGCGCTGAGGCCGACGTAGGTATCGTCAAGACCGATTACAATGTCGGAAACGTAGCCGCGAAGCTCAACGTAGGATCTGGTGTATGCGGTGTTGTCCTTATTGGTAGTAACATCGGTGTCAGAAACAAGGTCGTTATTTACGTAGATCTTAACGTTTGCGCCGTAAGTGCCGTCGTTCACTCCGGTGGGAGTATACTTGATGCAGACGCTCATCCAGACCTGCATAGGAATAACGGCAAGAGGCTCAGCGTTCTTTCCTGTCTTGAGGACGACGTTGGTTCCCTCGACGTAGGCGTATACTGCGAAGAAGTAATCCGTCTCGGTATCGCCGGAAAGGGCAAGCTTGGTTACCCAGAGGTCATCGCCTGCGGAGGAGGTGAAGGCGTTCTTCGTGCTGAGAACCGCGAATTCGGTGGAGAATACGTAGGTGTCCCCTGCTCCGCCCGCCTCTGCGAGAGGATAGCGAGCCTTAACGACGGAGGTGTTGCTCTTACCGAGCTGGAGGTACTCGTCGGCAACCTTGAGATAATAAGAGCTCTCATTCTGATTGAGTCCGCTCCAGGTTGCGGGGAAAGCGGTGGCGCCATTCTGAACTACGGTAGCCCAGGTGGAATTTACAGTGTAAGTATTATCTGCATTCTGAGTTCTTCTGGTAGCAGCGCCTGCGGTGGTTTCGTAGCCGCTGTTGTTGGTGGAATAGTCGATAACGCCCTCGGGAGCGAGGTTCGCAATGGTATTGTCGGAGCGATAGCCTACTGCGCTGACGAAGGTATTATCCATCGAGTAGGACGCGTCAAGCGCGTAACCGCGGGTCTCGAGGGAAATGCCGGTGAAGTCTCTGTTATCAACAGTGCCGCTGGTAGTCTGATAGGTCTTATAGTATACGAGCTCACCGTTGACAAAGGCCTGAAGCTCGTACTTGTAGTTGCCGGAGGCATCAATTCCGAGAGGAGTGACCTCTATACGGAGGTTGAACCAATTACCAACCTCGCCGACGACGGTTGTGGAATTTCCTACGCAAACGTTTCCGTTCGCATCGCAGTAGAGGAGTATATTTCCGGCTTTCTCGGAGCCAGCACCGGAGGCGGTGGTATTGAACTCAATACGAACGAACCACTTGTCGGTGACGAGCGCGCTGCCGCTCCAGAAAATATCGCTGACGTGATTGACTCTGAAGTCGGTCTCGAAAACGTATATGCTACCGGTGTTATCGGTGGCAGGAATTACAGGCTGGTTTCCGGGGGTATTGGTGCTCTTATAATACTCGGTATATGAGGTATTATAGCTTGCAACCTTACCAACGTTGACGGAGGAGTTACCGTCCTCGGTCTCTATTGCCGTCCAGGAATAGCCGGTGGAGTTGGTGGTGTAGTTATTAGAAAGGCCGGCGTAGGTAGCAGGGGTCTTTCCAAAGCTGTTCACCGTAGTCCAGCCGACGTCGGCGGAGGTGGAAACATCCTCATAGGTATTTACGCCGCCGTAGAGGTTAGCGTAGTAGCCCTGGCCGAGCTCGAAGTCCTTCTCGACGATGCCGGTGTAGGCGTTGTCGATCATAAAGGTGGTACCGGTGGAGGCAGAGTTCATATTGAAGGTAAGACCGTAATAGTTGACTGCCTCGGTCATATAGGTCTGCACATGGCCGTAAGCCTCGGATACGTTCTTACCGTAAATGCCGGTGTACTCGTCAAAGAGAACGCCGTCGATATAGAACTTAACGAGCTGAGTATACATTCCGTCATACCAGGGGTAATACTCAATGCGGAAGTTGTGCCAGGTGTTGTAAGCGAACTTAACGTCCTGGTTGGAGGCAACGGCGCCGGAATCAGAGCCACCGTCAACCTTAAGAGTGAAGCCAACATTCGGATATCCGTAAACGTTAACACCCCAGAGGTGGGTGCTATTTACGGAGGCATCGAGCCAGAACTGACCGATGTGTGCGCCGTCGGAGGCATTGCCGGTGTTGTTTACCGCAAAGTCGAAGTCAGCAACGTAGACCTCACCGATCTTGCCGGAGCTAAGGGTCGCCTGATTCTGAAGCCTTACGGTTGCCTGTCCGGAAACAGCCTTACCGTAGTTTATGTAACCGTTATTTTCGTCGCCGGCTATGATAGCCCACTTGTCAGTGCCGACGGTGGTGCCGGTGATATCGGTGGCCGCGTTGTTATCTGCAAAGGTGGTACCGAAGTCATAGGACTCGTACTGTCCCTTATCGGTCACGTAATTGGAATCAAGAACAGTATAACCGGGGGTAAGGGTTACCTTATTCCAGTTTGCAGCGTAATTTTCGCCGTAGAAGGCGTTGCCGTCTGCATCGGTGTAGCCGGCGAAGATAACGTTCTTGTTATCGCCCTGCCACTTGGGTGCCGCGTGCTCTACGGAGAGCGCATTAACCTCAAGGCCGCGGTAGCTTACGTTAGCCGCTACGGGCTCGCCGCCGTCGGTGATGGTGTTGTGCTTAAGCACGAAATACTCGTCTGCCCAGCCGCCTGCCGCAAGGACCTCGTCCTCGGTCATAAGCACGCCCTGCACCGCCGCGCCGTAGTTAAGGAGCGAGGTGTAAAGGTTAAGCTGGTCTGCGCCGGGATTCTGAGAGAAGCGGTTCATCGCATAGGTGTAGGGGGAGTAGAGCTTCTTGTTCGAGTTGGCTACAACCGTGCCGTCCTCGGATACTACTACCGCTACTGCGTAGATGTTCACTCTCAGCTCCTTGGGTACTACACCCTCGGAGTAGCCGAGGCTATAGGTGCCTCTGCCGTCTATCGTGATGCTGTCCGTTACGTCGGTTACCGCGACACCGTCGCCGGGATTGTTTACGTTCGCGGGGATTTCAAACGCCGCGTCGGATACAAGCATCTTTATGCTGTTATCGCCGAGGTTCTCGGTGGATACGTAGTACGCTACTCGCACCGCGCCCTCGTAGGAGATGTTCTGGCCTGCGATGGTTACGGTAGGCGCGGTTTCTTCTGCAGATACCGTGATTCCTACCACTGCTCCGATCAGAAGCAGGCAGGTGAGAACGAGGGTTATGATCTTCGTCTGTTTCTTCATCTTCCCATTTGTCCTTTCTCTTTATTCAAGCACGTCGCTGGCTGCGGAGCCGTAAGCCTTTACTGCCTCGCACAGTGTCTTCTGCGCGCCCGTTACTCCGTCCTTGCCAAGCAGGTCGTCTATGTAGGCGTCTACGCTGTACTCCATCGTCTGGCCTATATACAGGGTGCCCTCCGACTCTACTACTGCCGCGAAGATGTACTCGGTATCAATGTCCTTTGCTGCTATGCCCTGGCTGAAGGCATATACAATCACCTCGTTACCTACCTCAGTCGCCTTGGTATCGTAGGTAATATGTATTGCGTTTTCTGCTGTGAGCTCCTCGGTGCCTGCCGCCCATACGCCAAGTCCCAGAGTGCCCTCTTCCTTAACCTGCGTCAGTCCGATTGCAAGGTTCAGCATATCGTTGTACGCAAGGTTCTTCATTCCGATGGTCGCGACCGACTCACCGCTCTCGGTATTCGCCGAGATTCCGATCCCGACTGCCGCTCCTACAAGCAGGGTGCAAAGGAGAGCTACCGCGATCACTTTTGCTGTTTTCGTCTTTTTCATAGCGTCTTTCCTTTCTGTTTTAGTGAGAATCAGCCCCAGCTGCTTTCTTCGCCGCCGGTGGTAGAGCCGTTGCTATTATCGTTCCAGTCCTCGCCGCCCTCTTCAATGTTCGGGAGGGACGCGGTCACAACGTCATCCACGTTAAAGCGAATGATCTCCAGCTCTGCTGCACTGTAGGGATTTTTTCTGTCTTTCATTTCTCCCACTCTTGTTCCTTTCTCAAAGATTTTTTAATATTAGCGCTTGCACGACAGGGCAGCCCCCTCTGCCGCGCAAAAATTAATATTCGCCAGCCCTTTTCAGGTTGACAATGTTCTTTTGGTATGATGGTACATCATACCAAAGGGGGTACCCCCTTTGCGGCCGCTATATTTTACCCACGCGTGCGTAAAATATACTAAACCGAGTTCATTATAACATATTTATTTTGCGCGCGCAACGGCATATGTTAATTTTTATTGAATTTGACGAAAATTTTCTACCTTTTGCACAAGGAAATTTTGGCGTATTTTCTGAAAAAGTCTACAATTATAAGAAAGGGACTGCCGAAGCAGTCCCTTTGGGGTTATTTTTTGCGATTATTCGCCGGTGGTTTCCTCGGTAACTACAGCAGTAGTTCCGTAAGAGGTGATGCTGATATCATCAATGTCAAAGTCGTAGGTCACGTAAGCCTTGGACTTAACCTTGATACCGAAGAGGTCAACCGACGTAATGCTTTCCGTTGTGTAATACTGAGCTACAAGCTCACCGTCAAGGAACAGGAAGGTTTTCAGCGTTATGCTGGTGCTTGCCTTTACATTGGTTACGTAGGAGATAACCTTGATCTCATGCCATTCGCCGACCTCGAGAGTTTTGCCGCCCGAAACGTAAAGATTGCTGTTAGCGGTATCGGTGAAAATAGTCGCGCTGCTCGTTCTGCTATCCCAATAATTACCGATGGTATTACCCTCTGCAATAGTACCGGTATAGGTGGTGCTGCCGAAGCCGGTATAAATGAACCAGTCCTTATACTCGTCGGTCTTCACGTTATCAACGGAATTCAGACGGATCTTGAAGGTAGCCTCATATCTGGAGCCAAACTTCGCGGTGCCGAGAGTAGCATTATCGGTATCCTGAAGATAATATCTGAGCTCGCCGCTGGTAGCGGTAGTAAGAGCAAGATACTTATTCTCCGCGGTTTCCACAGTTTCAGCCTCGATAAGACCGGTGTTTCCGCCGTTGTCGCAAACGAGAGAATCGGTTGCGCTACCTACGGTTCCGTCCTCGAAATCTACGCTGATAGTTCCGCCGACAGCAGGAAGCTCGGTATAAGCGCCGCCGTTGCTGTTGGTGGTGAGAACTACGTTAGCAAAATCAATGTCGTACTTCTGGATAGGCCACGAAGTGCCTCCAGTACTCTTGAACTTAAGAAGAACGGATTCTATATCACGAAGGCCGTCGAAGGCAATTCCACTGTTAGTAACAGTGGTCACTCTTGCACCGTCTACGTAGAACTGAACGTAGGCAGTGATTGCTCCGGTCTCCTCATCAATTGCGTTTACGGTAAGAGTATAGGTCATACGGTACCACTGGCCAAAGGTGTAGGTCACGGAACCCATCTTTACGGTATCAGTACCGTCCGTAACGTCGGTCACAGAAATGCTGGTGTACGCAGAGAAGTTGTCTTTATAAGATGCAGTATCGCTATTCTTGAAGCCATGATATACGAACCAACCGTCGTACTCGTTTGACTGAACGTCGTTCAAACGCATATAGTAATCAATCGCCAGAACGTCACCGACTCTGAGATCGGCGTTGTCAACGTCATAGTATCCGAGCGCAAGCAGAACCTCGCCGTTACCGCTCTCGCCGTGCTCCTCAAGGAGGTTGGTAATACCGGACGACTCATCGGTAGTAAGGGTGGTGGTACCGGAAATGATGCTGGGAGTTGCAGAGGCAACGGTCGCGCCCTCACAGCCAACGTAAACGTTGTCGAGCTGAACTGTCACAGACTCTGCATAACGACGGAGCTCCGCACCTGCTACGTAGAAGGTCTGGAGATCGGCCATGTTTGCGCCGACGTAATAAACAGCACCGTCAACGTAGACGTAAAGATTCTCGGAATCCATCTCCATGCGAACGTTATGCCATGCATCAGCCTCAAGATATGCGATAGTACCGGATGTATCGGCGCCGTTCGCAGCCATATTCATTCCAACGAGAGTGTCGTTTTCGTCATATACGGGATAAAGGCGTATCTGATTGATGACGGTAGATACGCTCTTAGCCTCAACGCCCACGAACATCTTAAGGAACCAGGCATCCTTATACGATTCAGGCATTGCAAAGCCTTCGGAGAGAACGTTAATATCAAACTCGTAAATTCCCTTGGTGGGATTAGTAACTATGTGAGAATTTCCGAAATAGGGAACGATATTTGCCGCAGTTGCAGCAACCTTAGAGTAGTTGAGTGCTCCGTCGATCTCTTCAATAGAATATATAGTGGAATCGGAGGTATCGGTATGACCTATGTAGTAATCATAGCCGATTCCGTTTCTATCAAAGGCCACGGTCTCCTCGGCATTTACGTAAGCACCGGTGCCGTGAGGATCACCCTTTGCTCCAACGTAGGTATTATCGAAGCGCATTACCACGTCGCGAGCGCAGTTACGAAGCTCAATGAACGCGCCGGTATAATCAGTGTTGGAAATAGTGGTTCTTTCAGTATATACACCCTCGTAAACAACGTCCATATCAATCATAACGACAACGTTGCCGGAATATGCAGTGCCGTCATAAAGAGGAGTGTATTCAATCGTAAGATCGTACCACTGGCCTGCCTCGATGGTAGCAATAACGGGAGCGTTTTTACCAATACCGAGGCGGAGAACGACGTTGTCATCCGCATTTGCCCATCCAAAGATAGGAACGAGGTATTTGTCGTTGGTCGTCGTAGCGGAGGACGCGAGTCCGAGCTTAAAGAGCCAACGGTCGTCTGCGTTAGGCAGCTCCTCGCCGTTTACCGTTCTGTAGGTGGGCATAGCACCGGAGCCGAGCCACTTCAGGTCGGTGGAGTATACGTAGGTATCTCCGGTCTGGGACTGAGAGGACCAGGTGACTTTACCTGCGGCGGTTTTTTGCGAGCCGGCCTCAAGAACGTTGTTATTGCCCTCGGCAGCTATGCGCGCCCAGTTCTTGATACCGTAGGAAAGAGTGGTAGTACCGGTCTTATACTGGCTCTCGTTGAGAGTAAAGCCGGAGAAGGCGAGAGAATTACCGGACTCGGTAAGCTCGTCAAGATTATAATCAAGACCGCCAACGTAACCGAGGTCGCTGACAGGATCCTCGTTCACGGTATTGGAATTCTTGGTCAAAGCGGAACAGTAGGTGTTATCAAGGCAGTAGCTGGTATCGTCAAGATACGAACCGCCGCGGCCCTGAATATAGAAGTGGTCAAAGGAGAGGTTGTTGACGTTACTGCAGTTTTCACCCTGAGATTCTGTTGCAGTTACGTCTGCGTCGTAAACAAGTCCGCCGTTTACATAGAGCTTAAGATTACCGACGCTCTTAAGCGCATCGTGATCGATTGTTCCTTGCAAGGAGTTTGCAACGCCGTTGAGCTTATCAGCATCCTTATCCTTAACGGCGGCGGCTTCGGTACAGCTGATAGGAGTATATTCAACGCGCAGATTGTACCACAAGCCACGCTCAAGAATGGCCGCGGTGTACGACTTATTTGTAGATGCGCCACCGTTTTTACCTATGATAAGCCACAAATCGTCATTAGTTACTCCAATGTCAGCATCATCAGAAGCAGCACCGGCTCCGGAGACGCACTGAATATAGAACAGATTGTCGTCGCCGCCACTACGCGTTGCGCCAACGCTTCTCATACCGAGGCGCAGGAACCAGGGGAATTCGGAATAGCCGGAATCAGTGGTCGTTACACTCTTGGAGCCGTCCCACTTAAAATCGGTGGAGAACACGTATGTGTCACCGTAATTACTCTGAGCGGCGAATTTAACCGTAGCGCTGCTGTTGTGGGCAGCGTAATGATAGTAGGAATTGCCGCTCTCGTCGGTTTCTATGGTATAGTTCACGAAGCTGGTGGTTGCTCCGTTAGCAATCTTAGAAGCCAAGGAATCGGAGGTTACGTAAGTCGGAAGAGAAAGCGCATTATCTACCGAGCCATCCTGATAATCCTCGGTGGAGAGGATATCGTTATACTTACCGAGACCGAGATAATCGCCTATGTATTCCTCGGATGCAACGTAGGTGTTATCGAGGTAGAAACGGCAATCACGTCCGTTGGAGGGGATTGCAAACTTGCAGCCCTCAAGGCTGTTTGCGGTGTTAGGAGTAGTATAAGAATCGTAATATGCGATATAATCGTCTACAAGCTGTCCGTCAAGATAGAATTTAAGAAGCATTACACTCTCACCGTCGGTAGCAACCTGGGAATAAACCTCAAAGCGGAGATTGTAGGTAACGTCCTCCTTGAGACCGGTGACGATTTTACCGCTGGTATCCAAGCGCTTATTGGCATCCGACGGCTGAGCAATAGTGAGATAGTAGGTGCTGTTATCTGTGTTACCGTTGATATCAACGCCCCAAATGTAAGGATATGTACCAACGTTGTCGGTGAGGAGCCAGAACTGACCGACGTGGCCACTACCGCCGGAGCGGTCGAAATTAACGGTAAGGTCGGTTTCATAAACCTGCTTGGTGGAGGCCATATACGTGGTAGTAGGATTGGTATTCAGCTGATAAGCAATCATCATCTGGTTGACAGACGAGGCTATAGCCGAATAGCCGTAATAGGGGTCGCCAACGCGATAACCCATTGCGTTCGCGGAGCTGACCTCCTTGCCGAGAGCGGTGCATACAGCGGTAATGTACTCGTCAGAGGCGGTATCTACCTCTGCGCCGTCCTTCTCAACCTTGGTGATGGTCAGGGTCTTCTGATATACGAGCTGACCTGAATCAACGTATGCGGAGCCGTAAAGAAGGAAGGTATAATCATAGCCGGTTGTCGCATCGGTGTTGGTGTAAGCGGTCGTTGAATTCCAGGAAGAACCGGTACCCGCATCTTTAACGAAATAATCTGCGGTAACATCGTTAAGACGGGTAGGATTCTCAACCGCCGAGCCGTCGTAGGTGATATACTTACCGTCGGAGGTCACGTAATTGGAATCAAGAACAGTATAACCGGGGGTAAGGGTTACCTTATTCCAGTTTGCAGCGTAATTTTCGCCGTAGAAGGCGTTGCCGTCTGCATCGGTGTAGCCGGCGAAGATAACGTTCTTGTTATCGCCCTGCCACTTGGGTGCCGCGTGCTCTACGGAGAGCGCATTAACCTCAAGGCCGCGGTAGCTTACGTTAGCCGCTACGGGCTCGCCGCCGTCGGTGATGGTGTTGTGCTTAAGCACGAAATACTCGTCTGCCCAGCCGCCTGCCGCAAGGACCTCGTCCTCGGTCATAAGCACGCCCTGCACCGCCGCGCCGTAGTTAAGGAGCGAGGTGTAAAGGTTAAGCTGGTCTGCGCCGGGATTCTGAGAGAAGCGGTTCATCGCATAGGTGTAGGGGGAGTAGAGCTTCTTGTTCGAGTTGGCTACAACCGTGCCGTCCTCGGATACTACTACCGCTACTGCGTAGATGTTCACTCTCAGCTCCTTGGGTACTACACCCTCGGAGTAGCCGAGGCTATAGGTGCCTCTGCCGTCTATCGTGATGCTGTCCGTTACGTCGGTTACCGCGACACCGTCGCCGGGATTGTTTACGTTCGCGGGGATTTCAAACGCCGCGTCGGATACAAGCATCTTTATGCTGTTATCGCCGAGGTTCTCGGTGGATACGTAGTACGCTACTCGCACCGCGCCCTCGTAGGAGATGTTCTGGCCTGCGATGGTTACGGTAGGCGCGGTTTCTTCTGCAGATACCGTGATTCCTACCACTGCTCCGATCAGAAGCAGGCAGGTGAGAACGAGGGTTATGATCTTCGTCTGTTTCTTCATCTTCCCATTTGTCCTTTCTCTTTATTCAAGCACGTCGCTGGCTGCGGAGCCGTAAGCCTTTACTGCCTCGCACAGTGTCTTCTGCGCGCCCGTTACTCCGTCCTTGCCAAGCAGGTCGTCTATGTAGGCGTCTACGCTGTACTCCATCGTCTGGCCTATATACAGGGTGCCCTCCGACTCTACTACTGCCGCGAAGATGTACTCGGTATCAATGTCCTTTGCTGCTATGCCCTGGCTGAAGGCATATACAATCACCTCGTTACCTACCTCAGTCGCCTTGGTATCGTAGGTAATATGTATTGCGTTTTCTGCTGTGAGCTCCTCGGTGCCTGCCGCCCATACGCCAAGTCCCAGAGTGCCCTCTTCCTTAACCTGCGTCAGTCCGATTGCAAGGTTCAGCATATCGTTGTACGCAAGGTTCTTCATTCCGATGGTCGCGACCGACTCACCGCTCTCGGTATTCGCCGAGATTCCGATCCCGACTGCCGCTCCTACAAGCAGGGTGCAAAGGAGAGCTACCGCGATCACTTTTGCTGTTTTCGTCTTTTTCATAGCTTTTTTCCTTTCTCTGTTTTGAGTGTGCTTACCAGTTGTCACGGTCATCGCCGGACCAGTCTTCATCAGAGACATCGTTCCAGTCGACACCGCCCTTTCCGCCGACTTCCATATTGGAGGTGGTCAGGAGGTCCTCAGCGAAAAAGAAGATGACTTCAAGCTCCGCTGCGCTATACGGAATTTTCATGCTCTTCATTTCTTCCACTTTCCTTTCTAAATATTTTATACACGATGAGTGAGCAACCCGAAAGGGTGCCCACACTTTTTGTATTACGAAAATAATTTTATCATAGTCATCCAAAATAATCAAGATATTTTGGAATTTTTCTGGAATTTTTTAAGCGTTTTTCGGCACATTATACAAAGCAACGGCCGTTTTTTTGTAAATTACGCCGATTAAAAATTCTCGGGATAGACTCCGCGGGCCTTCAGTTCACGGAAAGCGTCAACGACCATGGCCTTGTCTTCCTTATAGGTGACGCCGTACCACTTGTCGGCATTGTCGAGAACCTTGACGTCGGCCTTGCCCTCGCCGATCAGATCGGAAACCACGGTGGGCAGGAAGAACTCGCACTTTTCCGGGTTCTTCGGAAGATTCTCGGTGAGGAACGCCGCAAAGCGGGCGTTGCACTCCTTTATGTAAGAGGCGGTGAAGCCCCAGAGGTTCATGGAAACGAGAGTGTCGGGAGCGAGGGGGTACTTTTCGTCGCCCTCAACGTAGTAAATGTCGCCGTTTTCAACACCGATCTTGGTGCGCTCGGTAATGTCGGTGAGCATACCGTTTTCGTCGTATTCACAGACTCCGCGGGACACGGTTCCCTGCTCGGTCACGGTGTTCTTGATACGGTAGCCAACCATGGCGTAGTGGTATTTTCCGTCATCGTTAGTGTTTTTAAGAAAATCATAGATTTTCTCGAAGGCGTGAGCGCCGTAATAGTCGTCTGCGTTGATAACGGCGAAGGGTGCATCAACGGTGCCAAGGCAGCAAGCGATCGCGTGTGCAGTACCCCACGGCTTGCGTCTGCACTCGGGCACAGAGAAGCCCTCGGGAAGCTTATCAAGCTCCTGATATACGTACTTAACGTTGACGTTTTTGCCGGCAAGATGCTTATCCATAACCTCACGGAAATCGCGCTCGATCTCTTTTTTGATGATAAAGGTGATATCCTTGAAGCCGGCCTTTACAGCGTCGTAGATAGAAAAGTCGATAATAATGTGACCCCGATCATCCACGGTATCGATCTGCTTCAGACCGCCGTAGCGGCTGCCCATACCTGCAGCCATAATAACAAGTTCCGGATTTTTCATAACGATTCTCCTTTTGGATTTTTATTCACTACCTTAATTATAAGCAAGGGGAGCCGCGTTTGCAAGGTAAAATCGCACAAATATTTGTAAAATCGAGCACTTTGTTCGGACTTTTTTACAAGTCAGCGAGATTTCGATAAAATTTTGCAGCTTTCATCTTGAAAAGAGGCGAATTTTGGAGTATAATAAGAAAAAACGGAGGTCAGACAAAATGAGTACACTTCACATAGTTGATCACCCACTTATCCAGCACAAGCTCACGATAATGAGGAGCAAGCGAACGAGCTCCAAGGATTTCCGCGAATTGCTCGACGAGATCTCGATGCTTATGGGCTTTGAAATAACGAGAGATCTTCCCCTTGAGGACTTTGAGATAGAAACGCCTATATGCAAGATGACGGGAAAGCGCCTTGCAGGCAAGAAGCTGGCTATCGTTCCAATTCTCCGCGCGGGGCTTGGAATGGTGGACGGACTTTTGAGACTCGTCCCCTCTGCGAGAGTCGGCCATATCGGTCTTTATAGAGATCCTGAGACCCATTTACCGGTAGAATATTATTGCAAGATGCCGCCCGATATCGGTAAGCGCCCCGTTATCGTTGTTGATCCAATGCTTGCGACCGGCGGTTCGGCGGCCGATGCCATATCTATGGTAAAGGAAAAGGGCGCGAAGAAAATTATGCTTATGTGCCTCGTTGCCGCACCCGAGGGCGTTGCGAAGGTGCAGCAGGCGCACCCGGACGTTGAAATCTACTGCGCCGCTCTTGACGAAAAGCTTAACGATCACGCATACATCGTTCCCGGGCTTGGCGATGCGGGAGACAGAATATTCGGAACGAAATAACCTTGGAGGAAATCAATGCGAGAGCTGAAGATCGGAAAAAATGATGCCGGACAACGGCTCGATAAATTTATAACCAAGGCTCTCGATCTGCCGATGGGGTTACTATACAAATCCATCAGACTCAAAAAGATAAAGGTCAACCGAAAAAGAGCCGAGAACAACACGGTACTCCGCGAGGGCGACGTCGTTCAATGCTTTCTGGCCGAAGAATTTTTCGATAAAAAGGTCGGCGAGAGCTCGCTCGAAAGTATTACTCCACGGCTTGACATCGTCTACGAGGATGAAAATATTATTCTGCTCAACAAGCGCCCAGGCGTTGCCGTGCACGAGGACGAGAACGGCTCTACCAACACACTGATCACACACGTGCAGGCATATCTCTATCAAAAGGGAGAGTACGACCCGGACGGTGAGATGAGCTTTGCTCCCGCACTATGCAACAGGATCGACAGGAATACCGGCGGAATCGTTATCGCGGCAAAAAACGCCGAGGCTCTCCGAGTTATGAATGAAAAGATAAAGATGCGAGAATTGGACAAGCTTTATCTTGCGGCAGTACACGGAATACCGAAGCCGCAGAGTGCGACCCTGCGCGGATATCTGCTAAAGGATGAAAAAACGAACAGCGTCAAAGTCTGGAGCAGCGGAGCTCCTCGCGGCGCAAAAGAGATCATCACAAAGTATACGGTGATTGCGAAAGCAGCCGACTCATCATTGCTTGAGGTAGAGCTGCTGACCGGCAGGACGCATCAGATAAGAGCGCACATGGCTCACGTCGGTCACCCGCTTATCGGCGACGGTAAATATGGGGTGAATCGAGAAGACAGGGCGAAGGGATACAAATACCAGGCTCTTTATTCCTACAGGTTAAGATTCAAATTTAACAAAAGCAATCCAACAGTGCTTGATTACCTTGACGGCAAGGAATTTTCTATCCCAAAAAAAGAAATCTACTTCACAAAGGATTTTTTTGAGCATTAAAAAAAGCGGGCATTTCGCCCGCTTTTCTGCTCTAAATGCAAAGTTTTATTGACAAAAACTGCTTATTTTCTTCCGGTTGAACCAAATCCTCCGGCTCCGCGCTCGGTATCGGAAAGCTCGTCTGCAAAATTAAATTCAGCCTGCACGCAAGGCAGGATGCACATCTGAGCAATACGCTCTCCGCCCTCGATAGTGGCATCAGAGTCCGTATGATTATGAAGACCGACCATCCACTCACCGCGATAATCCGAATCCACAACGCCGACCTTGTTAGCAGGCGCGAGTCCCCTCTTTGTAGCAAGTCCGCTGCGCGCAAAGATCAAGCCGCAGTAGCCCTCCGGGATCTCGATAGCAAGGCCCGTATGTATCATAACGGTGCCGTGTGCCGGGATCACAATATCGTCGCCCGGCATACTGTAAAGATCTGCTCCGGCAGAAAAGGGTGTACCGTAGGTAGGAGTTATAGCTCTGTCATCGAGCTTTTTAATATTGATTTTCATTATTATTTCCTTTCATAGCTTTTATCCTCTGAACAGCCGCTCCATATTTCGATCTTTCCGGATATGCGAGTTTTGTTCAAGTCAATTATGCGCTGATTTTCCGAGCCGCGAAAGCGAAGGCCGAGGCGCTTTTTGTCTTCCTCAAAGCGCCCGTCAACGAGAACGTCAATAAGCGAGAGCAGCTTTGCCGTCACCTCGATCGCTCCGCGACATTGGTTTCCCTCACCCAACAGATCCTCGTAAAGGAACCCGGTATACGCCCATACGGTCTTGGTCGGAAATCTTCTTTTGAATTCTTCAATAAACGGAAGAAGTCCTCGCTGATTTTCCGGCTCGAAGGGCTCGCCGCCGAGGAGTGTTATGCCTCTTACCACGGGATTGCCCATCGTGGCGAATATCTCCTGAGCCACAGAGTCCGTGAAGGGCTCTCCATAATTAAAATCCCAGGTCTCGGGCTGAAAGCAGCCCTTACACCCATTGCGGCAACCGCTGACGAAGAGAGTCGTTCTTATCCCCTCTCCGTTTGCGATGTCGCTCTTTTTTATTGCACAGTAATTCATCAGCCCTCATCTCCGATCGGCGAAAGTCCAAGCTTCGGGCGCAGGAATTTTCCGGTATAAGAACGCTCACATTCCGCTACCTCCTCGGGAGTTCCGGCAGCGACCACCGTTCCACCACCGTCACCGCCCTCGGGACCGAGGTCGATTATATGATCCGCAGTCTTTATCAGATCGAGATTGTGCTCAATGACGACGACGGTATTACCTCCGTCTGCCAGGCGCTGAAGAATGCCTATAAGCTTCGACACGTCCTCGGTATGAAGTCCGGTGGTCGGCTCGTCGAGAATATAAATAGTCTTGCCCGTAGAGCGCTTGGAAAGCTCTGTAGCGAGCTTTACTCTCTGTGCCTCTCCGCCCGAGAGCGTGGTAGAGGACTGGCCTATCTTAATATAACCGAGTCCGACGTCGAAGAGCGTCTGCAGCTTTCTTTTCAGCGAAGGAAGGCCGTCGAAGAAGGTTATTCCCTCCTCAACCGACATTTCCAACACATCATATATATTCTTCCCCTTATATTTAACATCAAGGGTATCGCGATTATAACGCTTGCCGTGGCAGACGTCGCATTTAACGTATACGTCGGGAAGGAAATTCATCTCGATACACTTGACGCCGTCGCCCTCACAGGCCTCACATCTTCCGCCTCTTACGTTAAAGGAGAACCTGCCGGCATCATAGCCCTTGGCCTTAGCATCCCTCGTAGATGCGAAAAGGTTACGGATATCGGTGAAAAGTCCGGTGTAGGTCGCGGGATTGGAGCGAGGTGTTCTGCCGATGGGGCTCTGGTCGATGGCAATAACCTTGTCAAGATGCTCAAGTCCGGTGATTTTCTCAACCTTTCCGGGATAGGTTATCGCTCGGTTAAGCTCCTTTGCAAGAGTTCTGTAAAGAATAGAATTTATGAGCGAGGATTTTCCGCTGCCGGAAACTCCAGTAACGGCGGTAAGCGTGCCGAGCGGGATATCAACGTTTATATTCTTGAGATTGTTCTCCGCGGCGCCGATTATATGAAGATATTCGCCGCTTCCGGGTCTTCTCTTCTCCGGCACGGCTATCACCCGGCTGCCGGACAGGTAGGCGCCGGTTATAGAGCGCTCACACTTTGCGACCTGCTCGGGAGTTCCGACCGCAACGATCTCTCCGCCGTGAATACCGGCACCGGGGCCGACGTCAACGATAAAATCGGCCTCACGCATGGTGTCCTCATCGTGCTCGACTACGACCACGCTGTTTCCGAGGTCACGAAGGCTCTTAAGAGTGCCTATAAGCTTACCGTTATCCCTTTGGTGAAGTCCGATGCTGGGCTCGTCAAGAATATACAGCACGCCTGTAAGTGATGAGCCGATCTGCGTAGCAAGTCGGATCCTCTGCGCCTCACCGCCGGAAAGGGTACCCGCAGTACGGGCAAGATTGAGATAATCAAGTCCTACTCTGAGAAGGAAATTAAGTCTGGAACGGATCTCCTTAAGAATTTCCTTGGCTATCTGTGCCTCGCTTTCGCCAAGGACAAGACCGTTGACAAAATCGAGCATTTTTTCTACCGAAAGACGGCAGATCTCGTCAATATTCAGCCCACCGACAGTGACACCGAGAACCATATCCGAGAGCCTTCTGCCCTTGCATTTAGGACAGGCGACCTCCTCCACGAATTCCTGATAATAGTCGCCGCCCATCATCTTCATTCGCTTCTCGATGATTCTGACTATGCCGTCAAAGGTAGTGAGCTGCTCCTTACCCTGACCACCGAAATATCGGGTCACGTGATACTTTTTAGCACCCGCGCCGTACATAAGCACGTCCATGGCCTTCTCGGAAAATTCCGACAGAGGGGTATCGAGCGTAAAGCCGTAATCCTCTCCGACGGCCGCAACCAAAGGTCCGGTCCAGGAGTCCTCTGTCAAGGTCTTAAAGCCATTTACGGCAATTCCTCCGTCACGGAGAGTCAGGCTCTTGTTGGGAATAAGCTTTTTTACCGAAATACGCTGCATATTACCTATGCCGGCGCACTCGGGACACGCACCGATGGGATTATTGAAGGAAAACATTCTGGGCTCAAGCTCAGGGAAGCTGATGCCGTGCTCCTCGCAGGCATATTTCTGAGAAAACTCAAGCTCCTCACCCTCGGAGCCGTCACGGTCTACAACGAGCACGTTGACTCTGCCGTCCGCCGCCTTCAATGCTCCCTCAACCGAATCGGAGAGCCTTGAGCGGATATCATCGCGGTTTACAAGACGGTCAACTACGATATCAATGGTATGCTTAACGTTTTTGTCAAGGGTTATCTTTTCCGAAAGATCGTACATATTTCCGTCAACACGAACACGGGCAAATCCGCTTCGCGAAGCATCAGAGAGCACCTTCTCGTGCATACCCTTTTGCGCCCTGACAACGGGAGCGAGCACCATAAAGCGCGTCCCTTCCGGAAGTGCCATAATTCTGTCAACTATCTGGTCGATAGTCTGCTGCTTTATCTCCTTGCCGCAGACAGGACAGTGGGGGATGCCGATCCTGGCGTACAAAAGTCGCAGGTAATCGTAGATCTCTGTAACGGTGCCTACCGTAGACCTCGGATTCTTTGACGTGGTCTTCTGGTCTATGGATATGGACGGGGAAAGCCCCTCAATAAGATCCACCTCCGGCTTGTCCATCTGACCGAGAAACATACGGGCGTAGGACGAAAGGCTCTCCACAAAGCGACGGTGCCCCTCCGCGTAGAGAGTATCGAAGGCGAGGGATGACTTTCCGCTACCCGAAAGTCCGGTCAAGACGACCAGCCTATCACGCGGTATCGTGACGTCTATATTCTTCAAATTATTAACTTTTGCGCCTTTAATGACAATATTTCTTGACATTTTCTGCTATTTCCTCATTATTTTCCACTTTTAAGCTCTTTTATCTGATCGCGAATATATGCCGCCTTTTCGAACTCAAGAGCGCGAGCCGCCTCTCTCATCTCAGCGGTTAGGCGCTCGATCATTCTGTCGCGCTCAAGGCGGGTGAGCTTCTTCTTTTTCTCCGGCTCCGGACGCTTTCCGAGCTCTATGATATCGGCCACCTTCTTGCGTACGCTCTCGGGAGTAATTCCGTGCTCGGCGTTATACTTTTTCTGTATTTCACGACGGCGGTTCGTTTCGTCTATCGCGCCCTTCATAGATCGGGTAACGGTATCGGCGTACATAATTACTCTGCCGTTGACGTTTCTGGCCGCGCGTCCTACCGTCTGTATAAGTGAGGTTTCCGAGCGCAGGAAGCCCTCCTTGTCGGCATCAAGTATTGCCACCAGATAAACCTCGGGAATATCAAGTCCCTCGCGCAGAAGGTTGATTCCGACGAGCACGTCAAATTCGCCAAGGCGCAGATCGCGTATTATCTCCATACGCTCCATAGTATCTACCTGGTGATGAATATACTTGACCTTGATTCCGTGAGTCGAGAGATATTCGGTAAGATCCTCGGCCATATTTTTCGTCATAGTGGTAACAAGGACCTTTTCGCCGCGTTCGGTGGTGGCGCGTATCTCTCCTATCAGGTCGTCTACCTGTCCCTCGATGGGACGCACGTCTATCTCAGGGTCGATAAGTCCGGTGGGGCGTATCAGCTGTTCAACAGTGCTCGAGCTTTCGCTTGCCTCGTATTCACCGGGGGTCGCGCTGACAAACACTATCTGCCCAAGCTTTTCCTCAAACTCCTCAAAGAACAGCGGACGGTTATCGAAGGCCGACGGCAGACGGAAGCCGTATTCGACGAGATTTTTCTTTCTCGCATAGTCGCCGCCCGACATTCCACGCACCTGGGGTATGGTAACGTGGGACTCGTCTATAAACAGTATAAAATCGTCGGGCATATAATCAAGCAGAGTGTAGGGCGTTGAGCCCACGGGTCTGCCGGAAAGAACGCGAGAATAGTTCTCGACGCCGGAGCAGAATCCGACCTCACGAAGCATCTCCAGGTCGTACTTGGTTCTCTCCTCGATACGCTGTGCCTCGATAAGCTTATTCTGTGACTTAAAGAACTCCACGCGCTCACGCATCTCCTGCTCTATCTCCAGAAGCGCCGCTTCCCTTTTATCATCGGAAACCGCATAGTGAGTGGCAGGAAAAATAACGATATAAGAAAGCTGCTCGGTGACCTCACCCGTCAGCGGATTTACCCTGCTGATGCGGTCCACCTCGTCGCCGAAAAATTCAATTCTGACTGCGGTATCACGGTTTGATGCAGGGAAAACCTCAACCACGTCACCGCGAACGCGGAATTTGTTACGGACAAAGTTGACGTCGTTACGCTCATAGGAAATGGAAACCAGGCGGCGAATAAGCTCGTCGCGGGACATCTCCATACCCACTCTCACGCCAACGTTCAGGCTCTGATATTCCTCCGGGTCACCGAGAGAATAGATGCAGGACACCGACGCCACGATTATTACGTCGCGACGCTCAAAAAGCGACGAGGTCGCGCTATGGCGGAGCATATCT
>CAZABU010000011.1:0-7391 GCA_964483225.1 uncultured Ruminococcus sp.
TGCCGTCAAGCTTATCCGCGTAGAGCTGATAGACGGTGTTGAACTTATTGAACTGTATTCCCGTCCTCCCGTAAAGCTCCTCAAAGGGGATCATCTCATGCACCCCGGCGATCGGGCCGTCAACTCTGCCGTCGCGGTAGGCGTACACGGGAAGCACCGGCTCATCGCCGCGCATCAGCACGTAATCCACGCCCCAGGTGTCAATGGAAAGGCTTTCGAGGCTCGGGTATTTCGCAAGGGTCAGCCTGATGCCCTCCTTGACCTCTCTGAACAGTCGCTCCGTGTCCCAGACAAGGTGTCCGTCCACCTCGTCCATTCCGTTTTCAAAGCGGTAAAGCTCCTCGGTCACGAGCCCACCGTCCTTCATATATCCGACGATGTGTCTGCCGCCGGACGCTCCAATATCAATTGCAAGACAGTATTTCATATTTTTCTCCTCAGGGCAGCGGGCTTAATGTGCCCATCTGCTCCCATTATACATATTAACATATAGACGGGGGCATTACAAGGTTGTATTTTATCATTTTTTCTGTCTTTATTTAATCTTCTATTGACAGAAATAAGAGAAAATGCTAAAATTAAGATAGTTTCGCGCGAAGAGAGGAGGAGCATATGCAGGATTTCCTTATACAGAAGCTGACGGCGCTGTCGGACGAGGAGCGAGCCGCCCTTGACGACCTGGCACTCGGACAAATGGAGTCTGCGGGCGGCTCGGATTTTGAGATCCGCGACACGAAGCTGACCCGCGGCCACAGGGAGATAATCGTTCTTCCTCACACCAGGTATTCCGCCTCGCCCGCCCACAAGCACAACTACGTGGAAATTATGATAGTTCTCGGCGGTCGCATCACCCATATAATAGACGGAAAGGAGATAACCCTCGACGTCGGCGATATCCTGTTTCTCAACTCTCACATCGTGCATGCAATAAAAGGCACCGAGCGCGGCGACGTGGCCGTTAATATAATAATGTCGAAAAGCTTCATCTCCGCCCTTCACGCCGAGCTCGGCGATACCGTATTCGCGGACTTTATAAGAGAAACCACGCGCGAGGACGGCGCCGGCATTTATCTCCATTTCAAGACGGGCGGCAAGCGGCAGATCGAAAACCTCACCGAGAATATTCTCTACGAGCTTACGGAATATCAGTCAAGCAACGCCATACTCACAAGGACGGTGGCTCTGCTCTTCCATTACCTGTCGCTGAAGAACAAGGAGCTGCTGGCAGACTCCAGCATAACCGTCAGCCGTGAGGGACAGCGACGGCTGGAGATACTTTCCTATATAAATAACAACTATCGCACGGCGCGGCTCTCGGAGCTTGCGGAAAAGCTTGGCATCTCGGTGCCCTATCTATCCAAAAATATCAGCGAATACTTCGGTAAGAGCTTCAAGGAGCTGCTGGTCGACCGTCGAATTGAGCACGCCTGCGAGCTGCTTCGGGAAACGGATATTCCCGTCGGGCAGATAATCCGCAGTATGGGCTACGAGAACGAGTCCTATTTCCACAGAGAATTTAAGCGCCGCACCGGCCTCTCCCCCCTGGCGGTCAGAAAAGAAACGAGAGGCAAGGGCGACGGAAATCAACCGTAAAAGCTCCGGAAAGGAAGATCCAAATGCAGCAGTACTTTAACAGAGCCATACAGTTTTTGATTGACGGCGTCGGTGCGAGCACGGCTTTCGTTCCACTTTTTGCCGGGCAGGAGGACTGCCTTCCCGAGCACCATTTCGGCCCCTATATAAGGGATTATTACATCATACATTTCTGCCGTCGCGGCAGAGGCGAGATAACCGATAAGCGAGGCACCCATAAGGTCAAGGAGGGTGATATGTTCATCATCCGCCCCGACGAGGTCACCGTCTACACTGCCGATAGGGAGAAGCCCTGGCATTACTACTGGATAGCCTTTCGCGGAGAGCGCGCCGCCCTGTTCGACACCGAGCGCACCGTCTACCGTAGCCCCGAGGGTGTAACGGAGAGGATCAGAATGCTCTGCGAATCCGCCGAAGCCTCGCCCGATATATACGTAGCCCTGCTCCACGAGCTGGTGTATCACCTCTTTTCCAAAAGCGAACCCCAAAATCACCCGCTGTCGGTGGCCGAGCGCTACGTCGAATACAATTATTATAAGAGCGACCTGTCCGTCGAAGAAATTGCCGCCGCCTGCGGCTACGAGCGGAGCCACCTGTACCGCCTGTTTAAGCAAAAGCGCGGCGCGGGCATAAAGGAATACGTCACCTCGGTGAGAATGACCCGCGCCGACGAATTTCTTGACCGCGGCTATACGGTCAAGACCACCGCCGAGCTGGTCGGCTACAGCGACCCCTTCAGCTTCTCAAGAGCATATAAAAACTACTACGGCACATCCCCCTCCGAAGCCAAAAAATCCGCAAAAATGTAAAGTGTAATTGTCAAAATAACAAAAAATACGCCGCGGATTGAAATAATGCAAAAAGTGTGAAGCCTACGCACGTTAAGGCTCCCTCCGAGAGGGGGCTCCGCGGACAGCGGTGGAGGAGTGAGCGAATGAGGTGCAGGGCTTTGTCAGCGTATACAAACGCCACTCCTTCCGTCAATTGAAAAGCAAGCTTTCCAATCGCCGCCTCCCTCCACCATCACGCGGTTTATATACGAAACCCGACGGCCTCAAAAACGGGCCGCCGGGCATTTTTTTACTTATAATACGCTCTTACGATATCAAGGAACCTCTCGGCGTCCTCGGCCGAGAACATATACTCCTTCCTGATTCCGCAGGTCTTGAAGATGTGACCGACGGTGGCCGATGCAAGAGCCGTGGCGTTTCCGTCGCCCTCGTTGGTGTTCGGGACGGCGGCAGGTACTCCCTGAGAGGTGGCGGAGGAGCGGTCCTTGAAGTAGGAGAAGGAGCCGTCGTCCTTGCGGAACTCAAGCAGCTTCTCACGGGTCCTTCTGAAAAGCGGGACGGCGTTGTCCTTCACCTTTTTCAGCGCCGCACCGTATTCCTCGGGAGAGGAATGAGCCTTCGCGTTGGGGAGAAGAATACCGAGAGCCACCCAGGGGTTGTAGATATCCACGATAGCACCGGTGGGCGCCGTCGAGAAAATAGTGTCGATGCAGGCCTGCACGCCCTTTTCAAGCCTTGGGAAGGGGACGCCGTAGGTTTCGTAAAGCGTGCTGATCTTGAGCAGGCCGTTGAACTTCGGATAATCGAGCTCGCCGTCCTCCCAAAGTCCGCTCTCCTTTTGCTTGGAGTTCAGCCAGGCTATGGTCTTTTCCGCGTAGCCCGCCGCCGCTATCTGGGTGCGAATGGAGCTTACGGTGTGGCCGTTGGCGTATGATTTATGATAATCGTTGATACCGAGAGCCTCAAGCCAGGAAAGCAGAGCCTCCCAGGAGCGAAGATGCTCGGGGAGCGAGGCACACTCGCCCTTTCTTCCCCTCTCGAGCGGAGTTTCGTAAAGCGGCTTACCGCCGAAGCGGCGGAGAAGCCCGAGGGAGGAGTCAAGGTCACGCCCGGTGCGCGAGGTGTTCACGTTCTTGCCCCATTGGGGGTGGTAGAAGTATCCGTCCTCGGAGTCCTGGAGCCCCTGCACGAAGCGGACGATTCCCGCCTTCATTTCCTCGGGGAAGGCGTTATTTGCATCGCCGTACTTCCCGAAATCAGCTCCCGCAACTACCTGCACGAGCTGGGTGGTAGACTCCACGTCGGGAAGAAAGCCCTCGGTGTCCCTTGCGGAATTTGAATAGTAGAAGCCGCCGAGCTTCGCATCAAAGAGCCGCGCCGCCCATTCAAGAGTGTCGGCGCCGAAGATGCCGTAAAGCTGCTCCAGCTCCAGGGCCGCCTCTCTGCCAAAGAAATCCTCGTAGGATTTATAGTACCTGTTCATAATCGCACGTTCCTTTCCCTGAAAAGTCATTCAAGCTCGATCCACTCGCCGATGATATCGCCGCTATAATCCCGGTCGTCATACTCAAGCTCGCTGTCGTAGTCGGCGTAAATATTATCGAGGCCGACGGTAAGCACGCCGCCGATAGTCGCGTACATCTGAACGGTGGAGAAGGTAGTGGCAGGGGTGTTGGCAGGATTTCCGTCAGCGTCGGTGACGCCGTTGCCAACGTAGTTTTTGGTTATTGCAACGCAGTCGCCGTCAATATAGAGCTTGGTGTAAGGTCCGTCCTCGGTGACGTAGTATTCCACGCGGAGAGTGTACCACTCACCAACGCTGAGCGTTGCAAGCGTGTTGATTATATTACCGCCGGAGCGCTTATTATAGTCCTTGATAACTATATCGCTGCCGCTCTTATCAAAGGTGAGCATAACCGCGTCGCCTATAAACAGCTGAAGGCCGGTGACGTCCATGGACTCAAAGATGATGTCGGTCTCAAAGACCATAGCGCCCTCGCCGGTCTGCTTTACGTTCACCTTGAGGGTGTCGCCCACTCCGGAGAGCGACTGTATTTTGTAGTAAAGATCGTCGCCGTCGCGCTCCGCGATCTCAGAGGTGCCGCCACCGGTGCCGGTAGCCGTCTGAATAAGTCCCTCGGGAAGCTCGCCGCCCACCCCCTGATCGTCAAAGGTGAATACCTCGTTCTCGTTGGAGGGGGGAGTGTAGCCGTCCTCGTTATAGACGATATTTTCGGAATAGCAGATGACGTTGTCCACCGAGTATGCCGTGTCGGCGCTTATGGTCGCGCGGAACTCAACCCGACAGAAGCTCTCCTTCGGCTCGGCCGTGCCGTTGCCTATGAAGCTGTCGGTAATGGTGACGATCTTGTCGCCAACGTAGATCTTCGTCCTCGCTGTGCCGTCCTCAAAGTCGTAATACTCGATGCGGAGCTTATGCCAGGTGTCCTTCTTCAGCTTGAAGATGCCCTCGTTCGCCACCGCGGAGGTGGAATTATGATCGCTGAAGATCACGTTCTCGCCGGAATTACTCACCGTGAACATCAGCACGTCCCTGCCGCCGGTGTCGCGGAAGAATATCTGTATTCCGCCGCCGGAGAACTTCACGTCGCTTTCGAACACGCTGCAGCTGCCGCTGACCTGCGGGAACTTGAAGTGCAGCTGATCGCCGGTTTCGGGTCTGGATACGAGATCGAGATACAGGTCGGATTCGTCCTCCTCGTGGGGAAGGAGCGACCAGGTGCCGAGGGTCGTCGGGTGACTGGTCTTATCGAACTGGTTAAAGCTGATGCTTACCACCGGGGGCAGATCATCAATGGTTTCGCAGCTGTTGAAGTCCACCATCTCGATCTCCTGCTCTATCTTCACGGTGGAGCCGAGATTCTTTACAGTATCAATGAACGCCTCGCCGTCGCGGGGAGTGAACACCGCAAGGCGCTCCACCTCATAGGCCTTGCAAAGGCTGGCGAGAGTGCCGAGGGCAAGTCCCGTTGCATTCACGTCGCCCTCGTTGACGCCGAGGGACACAAGCGCGCCCTGGGAGGTAGAGGAGGACTTGTCGGGGAAATAGGAGAAGGAGCCGTCGTCCTTGCGGAATACAAGGAGCTTGTCGGTGGTCCTTGAGATAAGCTCCTCCGCGTTATCAAAGAGGATATCCTTCGCGTTCTCGTAGCTTTGGGAGCTGCCGAATTCCTTGACGTTGGGAATGAGGATTCCGAGAGCCACCCAGCAGTTGTAAATATCAACTATGGCAGACTGCTCCGCCTCGGAAAGCACTGTGTCAATGCAGGCCTGAATGCCAAGCTCGACGCGGGGGAAGGGTGCGTTAAAGTCCTCATACAGGGTGCTTATCTTCAGCAGGCCGTTGAGCTTCGAGTAGCTGACCTCGCCCTCCTCCCAGAGGCCGTTTTCCTTTTGCTTTGAGTTGAGCCAATCAATGCAGAAATCGGCAAGGCCCGCCGCCTCTATCTGAGTGCGTACCGAGGAGATGGTATGTCCCGCGGAATAGGATTTACCGCTTCCGTTTATATTCAGAGCCTCGAGCCACTCGAGGAAGGCCTCCTCCGACTGAAGATAGGGGTCAAGCCTTGCGGTGGCAAGCACCTTGGAGGCCGCGACCACGGCTGACTGACCGAGGGGAGAGGCGAGCTCGGACTCATGAGAGGTGGCAAGAGGGTTGCCGTACTTTGGAGTAATACCGAAATTACGGAGCATACTCATCGCCGAGTCAAAATTACGTCCCTTCTTCGAGGTATTGACGGTCTTGCCGAACTGCGGCTCGTAGAAGTAACCGTCGGGGTCCTGAAGCCCGTATACCCAAGAGCCGATAGCCTCCTTTATATCATCGGGCAGGGCCTTTGCGTAAGAGCCGTCAAAGCCGACGAAGGCACCGTAGCCGCTGACGAAGCCGAGAAGCTGGCCCGTCGACTCAATATCGGGCAGGAAGCCGACGTACTGCTGAGCGGAGTTGGCGTAATAGAAGCCGCCAATATCGGGATCGTAAAGATTAGCCGCCCATTCGATAAGCCCGGGAGTATAAATGCCGTAAAGCGCCTGCAGCTCCTTGACCGCACCCGAATCAAAATATTCGTTGTACACATCAAATCTTGCCGCAAAGGCGTCCTCGTCAAAGGGATATTCCTCTATCCCCTGCACTACCTCCAGCTCGCCGTCAAGAGTAAAGCTCTCACCGGAGAGATAGTTATTTATAAAATGGTCAACCGCCATCTCATAGCAGGCATTATATTTTGACGCAATGCCCACGCTGAAGCCGGTGGTATAAATGGCAAAGGAGCCATAGAGCGCATCACCCTCGTAGCCCGACACCGCATTCACGGCAAATCTCGAGGCTATCTCACCGGTAGCACCGAGATTTATCTCGGTATCGCCCGCGGGCTCGCCCTCCGTGCCTATCTGCCATATCCGGGCGGTAGCGCCGATGCCCTGCTCTATTGCCGCCTCAAGCTTTTCTGCCGCGGCGGTGATTTTTGACGACGGGTTGCTCGGCAGGATTATCTTGACCGCCGTTTCCGAGTCGATCATCACTCTGCCGTTCCCGTCACCCGAGGGATCGCTGCCCGGGCCGTTCGGACCACTGCCGTCGGGCGGTATAAGACAGCCCGTAAGCGCCGTCGCCAGCACGAGCAGGCAGCCTATAAGCAAAAAAACTCTTTTCTTCATAAAAAATCTCCTTACCTTGCAATTTAACGTCAGAAGCTTACGTCTTATTTTAACACACCGCGGGCAGTCGGCGCAACCCTCTGTTTTAATAACGTGGCTGTTCTTATTTAACATAAATCGGTAAAGCGCACCCGCACACCGCCTCACTATATTTATTTTATCACCTATAATAGGGCGAAATCAACTAATATTGTGATAAATTCTGACTGTATTGTGATATATAGGCCGCACATAACCAAGGACCCGACGTAAAAAGCGACCGACGCATACGCTCGGTCGCTTTGCCCCCCTGCGGGGATTTATTCAGAAATGTAAAACCTTGGGCAA
>CAZABU010000011.1:7491-26974 GCA_964483225.1 uncultured Ruminococcus sp.
GGTCACCTTAAATTTTGATGAAGCGTGTGTGTTCGCGAAGGCGTCGCCGTAGGAGCCTTGGGCAGTCCGAGAGAACGCACTCGATTCGCAAAATGTAATTTTGGTCGAGTACAAGGACTTTTTGCGCCGCCAGCCGAACAACCTCGGGCAAGGTCACCTTAAATTTTGATGAAGCGTGTGTGTTCGCGAAGGCGTCGCCGTAGGAGTCTACGGCAGTCCGAGAGAACGCACTCGATTCGCAAAATTTTTACTTTTCCGGGACGATCAGGCCGTAGGTGCCGCCCTGCCTTCTCTTGTAGACTACACAAACATCCCCACTTTCCGAATCGGTAAAGGCGTAGAATTCGTGGCCGATGAGGTTCATCTGAAGTATTGCTTCCTCCGGGGTCATGGGCTTGAAGGGGAAGGTCTTTACTCTTATCTCGAAGTCCTCCTCCTCGGCGTATTCATCATCGTCGTCGTAATCCTCTATAATGAACGCGCCCTTCTTAACCATCTTCTCGACGCGGGTCTTGTTCTTTCTTATCTGACGCTCAAGTCCTTCAACGGCTCTGTCAAGCGCGGTAAGGAAGGTTTCGTTCTCCTCCTCACAGCGGAAGGTGGTCGCGCCGTAATTTACGGTAATTTCGATGATTTTTACACCCTTTCTCACCTTGCAGGTTACGAAGGCCTCCGTGTCGGCGCCGAAGAACTTATCAAACTTTGAAAGCTTCTTCTCAATTGCGACCTTCAGGCTCTCTCTTACCGTCATCTGCTTGCCGTAAACCGTAATCTTCATGCTGTTACCCGCCCTCACGCGAGGGCAATCCTTTCCTGTTTGTCAAAGAGGAATACTTCCTCTACGCTTTCATTATAACATATTCGTTGTGAAAAATAAACAGTTTTTAATAATTTTTTTGAATTTTTTTGATATTTATACACAATCGGTTGTTTTTTCCGTCCTCGGAGCGATTTTTCGGCAAAAGGCCTTGACAGGGGAGTATTCGTTATGATAAAATAAATATTAGTGGGGCTGATTTCGACCCCAAAAAGCGCGCAGAATCGGCGTGTATCCCAAGCGTAGAACGTGTAACGGATTGCCCCTTGCGGGCAATATATAGCGATAAAAAGAGAGAACCGTCACTGAAGTGTTCTCTCTTTTTTTGTTTTCAGTTTGGAGTTATGAGGCTCGCTTCCGCTTGCCGTTATGAATTTGCATCGCTGCGAACCCCAAAACTCACATTGTTCGTTCCGTCCCCAGCCGCAAGCGTTATGATATGATTGCCCTTCTAAGCTACAGCTTGGCAAAGCCAATCATAACGATGCGCAGCATCTCACAACTCATAACTTGCCCATAGGGCAATCATAACTGATTTGTGTCCTTGGCAGCACAAATCAACCGGGCTCTACCTCGCCCTCGACGTAATCCTTCTCTACTGTATCGAGAATTATATCGTCAAGGTAGAGGACGATGTCTGCCGCCGCCAGGGGCTGTATTTTCACAGAGCCGAGGGGGGCGTTTTTGTTGGCTTCATTGTAAAGAGTTTCCGCCTCGCAAACGTATTCCTCATCTATGAAGAACTTTGCAATATTAACGGTGCCGTCGGCGGTTTCCACACCGACGTAGTACTCAATGCGGAAGGAATACCACTCGTTGTCGGGGAAAATATTTTCCGCCACGGTGACGGTCTGGCTTCCGACGTTTCTGACCTGTAGCTTGACAAGTCCATCGGTGCTCATATAATAGTTGATAGACATAATATTGCTGTTCGAGGAATTGCAGAGCGAGAACTGTACGATGGCCGAGGTGGTAGTGCACTCCTGCAGGTACATATAGGTCTCGAACACGTAGCAGTTACCTGTGCCGGAGCCCGAGCTGAGAAGCAGCTGGTTGTTCGCGCCGCCGTCAATGGGCGTCGTCTCTATCCTTATCGCATTATTTCCGGGGTAGATAGGATCCTCGGCAACTGCCATACTGTTGCCCTCGCCGTCCCTTACTCGAAGCTCGGTACCCGGTATCTCGGTCGCTCCAAGCTCCAGCCCGTCGAAATCGAAGTAGCCGTAGGATTCCTCCTCGGGCTCGCCGTCGCCGCTATCGGGCAGCTGCTCGGGTGCGTATACGGCGCTCGTGCGCTCTGCCAGAATATTATCTACGTAGACGGCGTACCGTACCGGGAAGAAGCTGTAGAACTGAAGGGTTTTCGTAGACGTAGAGGCGGCCGCCGTGCCGTCCGCGGTCTTTTTATAGAAATTCGTGCTGACCGCGCGAAGCTCTCCGTCAACGTATATCGTTATGTAGGTGCTGTCAGCGCCGCCGGGGAAATATTCCACCGCCAGGCTATACCAGACGTCGGGCTCAAGATCAATGCCGAGGTCGGTCTTGAGATTTCCGCTCTCGTTTATATCCCCGAGGCGCACCTTACCGTTCTTGTAGGTACCGGTAAGCCTGTAGGAGTTGCTGAGAGTCAGACGGAACATCGTGGTGGCCGCACATTCGTCAAGCTCCGAGAACATAACGTCCATCTCGTATCTGAAGCAGCTGCCCGTTGCCTTTCCGCCGACGCTCGTAGAGAAGGAATTTTTGTAGCTGCCGGTGCTGGCGTCGGTGAACTTCATCACCTTTCCGTGGGTCGAATCGTTAACGACCTCGGCGCTTCCGTTCTCAAGATTGAAGGTCAGCTCGTCGATAAAGGTTTCGTTTACGTCGTAATTTTCAAAATCTATGGGCTTTTGCTCAAATATGACCTCGTCCTTTATGATGGGCTCAATTCCGTCCAGCGCGTGGAGGAACTTATCCGCGTCGGAGTCGAAGAAGATATCCACGTCGATATCCAGCATATTGAACAGCTCGCGGCGTGTACTGTTGAAGGCAAGGGCCGCGCCGTTAAGGTCGCCCTCGTCAATTCCCGCAACCGCGGCGGAACAGCCCTGTGAGGTGGGCATATTCTTACCGATGCAGTAGCCGTAGGAGCCGTCGTCCTTTCTGAAGGGGAGCAGCTTTGCGGAGGTCACCTTGATAAGCTCCTCGGCACTGTCGGTGACGAGGGACTTCAGTGTCGCGTAGGTATCGGGGTCGTCCTCAAACAGGGCGAGGGTATTATTGATGGATATGAGGGGGTTATATACCTTTACCACCTCGGAGGGAGTGACGCCCTTGGCGTCAGCGCCGGGAAGCAGAGCCACAAACAAAGCGGCGCGCATAGCCTCCTCGGCTCTCGGCATAGTCAGACCGAGGCCCTCATAGCCGTTCGATATCTTCATCAGACCGTTGATGGCGTCGTAGGTTATGGTACCGTCCTCGAGGGTCCCCTCCTCCCAAAGGCCGTTTTCAAGCTGGAGTCTGTCAAAGAATGCCCCGTAGGCCTCGGCAAAGCCGCCGTCGGCCACCTTGTCGCCGTCCGCATCAACGAACTCGCCGCTCTCAAGGCCCTGCCTGTCGCGGCTTTTGATAAGCTCGGCCTGCTGAGCCAGGGTGTGACCGATGCTGTAGGAATTGGTTCTGATCTTGGGCTCGAAGGTCGCAAGATAGCTATCAAAATCCGAAAGAGTCTCAAGATGGGAGGGCCAGGAGGTGCCTGCCGTAGCCACCACCTTGGATACTGCCGCAACGGTACCGGAGGTAAGTCCCGCCGTCACAGAGGTAGCCGAGGTGCCGGGAGCGCCGAGCTCGCCCTGCTGTCCCGTGGGGGTATTATACAAGGGCTTGGCGCCGAGGCTTGACAGAACGGTGATGGAGTTGGACAGATCGCGGGAGAGCCTTCCCATCGTAACGTTGGTTCCCCACTGAGGATGATAGAAATATCCGTCCGTAGGGCTCTGCAGACTGCGGGCGAAGGCGATAAGCTCCGCCTTCATGCTGTCGGAGAGGGAGCCGTAGGCCGAACCGCGCTCTGAGAACATTCCGCTGCCCGAAACTATGCTCATGGCAAATCTCGTGGACTCTATGTCGGGAAGGAAGCCTGCCGTGGCTCTTGCGGAGTTGGAATAATAGAAGCCGCCGCCCTTAGGGTTGCCGTTCTCGTCATAGGTGCCGGGGTCGTAAAGCTCGGCGATCCAGATATAGAAGTCGTCATTGTCGATCATCTCGACGTAGGCGGCAAGGGCGTCACGCACTCCCGCGCCGTACACGGCCTCAACTGCGTCAAGCTGCTCCTCACGAAGGATGGCCTCCTCCGCTTCCTTAAATTCGATCAGACTGCCGTACTCGATCTCAACACAGCCGTCCTCGAGCTCTCCGCCTCCGGAGCTGATAAGGGCGGTAAGCCGATCTATCGCCTCCTGGGCAAAGTATTCATCAAGCCAATAAACGGCAACCGAGCCGCCTGTCGCATATATCACGTAGCCCGAGGCATCCCACTTGTCAAGCATATCCGCGGAATCGAGCTTGCCCTCAAGATAGGCCTTCGCCTCTGCGGTTATGGGTCTGTTTGACGGCCCGATAACGATTTCCCGCTCCGCAGGCTCGGAATCGTCCCGCACCAGGCTCGGCCAGGTGCCGTGGATATTTTTCAGCGCATCTCTGAGCGCCGCATAATCGTAAGCTCCGCCGGGATTTACGACGGTATTCAGCTTCGCCTCCACGTTGTCGCCTCCGCCGGTAACAAGGCAGGAGCAAAGCAGAGTCGCAACCAGTAAAAGCAGCAAGACAAGCCCTATTCTTTTCTTCATAAGCAGTCCTCCTTTTGGGGTACCAATTCCCAAAATGTAATCTTTACTTTACAATATGTTTTCTTTTGCTGACGGTATCAATGAATTTCTCCATATCGTCCTCAAAGAAAATCTGCACATCTATATCAAGCACTCCCCAAAGCTCGCGGCGGGTGCTGTTGTAGGCGATGTTACCGCCGTTCACGTCACCCTCGTCGATGCCCTCGATTGCCGCGATGCAGTTCTGACTCTTGACCTGATTTTTTCCTATGCGGTAGCCGTAGGAGCCGTCGGGCTTTTTGAAGGCGGACACCTTCTTCATCGTGACACGGATAAGCCTCTCGGCATTTTCCGTTATCAGAGCGCGGAGCCTTGCGGTAGCTTCGGGGTCGTCCTTAAAGACACGCAAAACGTTGTTGATACAGACCAGGGGGTTGAACACCTTGACCGACTCCGTGGGCTTCGAGCCCTTGGCATCCTCCCACTCGAGCAGAGCAACCGAAAGGGCGGCGCGCATAGCCGCCTCGGCACGAGGGAGAGTAAGGCCGAGCCTCGAATATCCGTTGGATATCTTCATAAGACCGTTTACCGCATCGTAGGTTGCCGTTCCCTCCTCGGGGGTTCCCTCCTCCCAAAGGCCGTTCTCCAGCTGGAGCCCATCAAAGAAATCTCTGTAAGCGGCAACGAAGCCGCCGACGGCACAGCCGTCAGCATCGAGCCCTACAAATTCTCCGGTCTCAAGGCCGACCTTGTCGCGGTTTATGAGCTGGAAGGCCTGCTCGGAGAGGGTGTGGCCTATGGGGTAGGAGCGCGTCCTTATATCCTTTGCAAGGCCGTCAAGATAGGCATGGAAGGCGTCGACTGTTTTCAGATGCTCGGGCCATATATCGGCACCGCTTTCCTCCGCGGCAACAACAGCCCTCGGCGCGCCGAGGATGCCCTTCGTGCCCTGGGGCGTATCGTACAGAGGCGCCTCGTGAAATCTGTTCAGAACGGCCTCGGAATTGTAGAGGTCGCGGGAAAGCCTGCCCATCGTGACCTCGGTGCCCCATTGCGGGTGATAGAAATACCCGTTCTCGGGGCTCTGGAGCGACCTCGCGAAGGCAACTATCTCCCGACCTATCCTCTCCGGGAATGCCTCTGCGGTATCTCCCACCAGCATACCCGTGTTCGTAAGGAAGGTAAGGACCATTCTCGTGGACTCAATATCGGGCAGAAAGCCCGCAGTGTCCCTTGCGGAGCTTGAGTAATAGAAGCCGCCGCCCGCCGGGGTGCCGTCCTCGCCGTATTCGCCGGGGTCGTAGAGATTCGCCAGCCACAGATAATAGTCGGGGGTGAGCATAGCCAGATAATCCTCGATCGCCGCCCTGACGCCGCGGCCGTATTTTTCCTCAACGGCGGCAAGCTGACGGGCTCTGACGGCCGCCTTGTTATTTACAATATCAAAATCACTCATACAGGCCTCCAAAGTGTAATTATTACAGAAATTATATCACATCTCAAAGAAGCGTACAATGCCATTACAGGAGCGGTTACTGTCATTTTTTTGTGATTTTGCCACAAAAATTATCTTCATTTATTATATTATACCACGCGCCTTGACGAAAATCAACCGCACGTACAGGTCATTTCTTACTGTGACGCAGCAGCTTTTGACACCTCGCCCCTTCGATCTGCGGCAAGCTTTTCGGGCATCGCCCCTTTTCTCCTCTTCCCCTTTATGTCGGAGAGTCCCGAAAGTATTGCGGCGGCAAAGCTCACGACGGCCCCGACAACGAAGCTCGGTGTCAGTCTGTCCATACCGACAAGCACCGATGCGATACCCGTCACAATCGAGGAGCAAGGCATCAGAATGGCCACGGCCGTTGCGTCCACGTGCTTCATTGCGTTAGTTCTGACGACCCAGCACAGCGTACTCGATACCAGCACTACGGATGCGATGGCAAGCAGGTGCTCGGGTTTGTAGGAGATGCGGATGGGCTCTACGGCCTCTCCGTTTATACGTATAAAATTCATACATATCGCGCTCGTAAGCGATACCAAAACCTGCACCCAGAGCTGGATCATCACGTACATCGGAGCGTACAGCTTTTTCGTATAAGTACCGGTGACAGCGATGTTCACGCCGTAGAATATACCTGCCAGAGCGCAAAGCAGATCGCCCTTCCCTATCCCGACGTCAATATTCATTCCCGTAAGCAGAAAGGAGCCTGCAAGGCATAAAGCGCAGGCCAGGACGGTCGTAGGTCGCGGCTTCTTTTTAACGAGAAGAAACAGCAGCGCCGGCACGGTTATGCAGGAAAGATTTTCGAGGAAGGAATACTTTGCGGGGGTGGTGTACTGCAGCCCGATCTTTTGCAGTAAAGACGCCACGGCGGTAAAAAAGCCCGTGGGCACGGCCAGCTTAAAGTACTCGCGGCTCAGCTCCCTCAGCCTTTTCAGCGAAATCAAGAGCAGCGCCGTCGCAGAGATCGCCCCACCGATGGCAGAATAAACGGCAGGGGAATAGATATCCAGCAGCCGTGAGGTGAAAAGCGGCCCGACACCCCATACGAGCACCACGAACAAAAGCCCTGCGTAGGCCTTGGTTTTTGTTGAGAGCGATTTTTCCATTGCCTTATCTCCAAAAATTGTTTTTTCAGCATAATGATACCAAAATGCTTGACTTTTTGGAAGCGGAGCTTTATAATAATGGTGTGAAATTTTTTCATAACGGGTGACGCATATGGATACCTTTAAGATCAAAGCAATATTGATGGCTATAAACAAAAAAAGTCTGGCAAAGGCGGCAGAGGAGCTTTCCTATACCCCCTCCGCCCTTTCGCACATGGCGGATTCCTTGGAGGAGGAGCTTGGCGTGCGCATACTTAACCGCACGCCCTCAGGCATCGAGCTGACCGATGAGGGACGAATGCTGCAAGGCGAGCTGGAGGCAGTGGTCGCCGCCGAGAAAAGCCTTATGTCGGCGGCCAAAAGGATCGCCCGTTCCGAAAAGCGCGAGCTGCGCATCGGCACCTATTCGAGCATAGCCGGCCACATTCTTCCCGACGCTCTTCACGCCTTTGGAAAAATGCACCCCAACGTAAAAATATCCATCGACGTCGGCGATAGACTCAGGGACTGGCTCACCGACGGACGGGCGGACGTCCTGCTGACGGATACGGCCGCCTCGGCTGACTGCATATGTATTCCGATGCTTGAGGACCCATACGTAGCAGTAGTCCCCGAGCACCTATTTCCCCATCGCAAGGTGATAAACGCCGAGGAGCTGTATCGGTTCTCCTATATTGAAACCAACGAGTCGCGCATCAGCAAATGCTTCGAGCTTGACCGCTTTGCAAGTGTAATTCGCCTTAACTCGGCCGACGATACGTCGGTGCTGGCGATGGTAAAGGAGGGACTGGGCGTATCGGTACTCCCGCGACTCACAATGAAGGGAAAATACCCCGGTGTCCGCGCGCTAAAACTCTCGCCGGAAATATCCAGAACGCTCTACGCGGTATGCGAGAAAAAGCCGTCGGCGGGCAAAAAAAGCACCGCCGAGGAGTTCGCGGCATTCATCGCGGAATATGCAAAAAAGGAATAACCCGTCAAAAAATATAGAGGTATCGCGCAAAAGCACGCAATACCTCTGTTTTTTATTCGGTTACCGGCTCCTTTTTTTATGTTTACTCCTCGATTGCCGCTTTTCTCTTGTTGATTGCAGAAATTATCGACATATCGAACTTTGGCGAGCGGTCCTCGTAGTTAAAGAGGCCGTTCTTCTCCTGCTCCACGTCGGTAAGCTGGGTGTAGCAGAAGCCGATCATCCCGGGATTATCAAGCAGCGCGTCGGTCAGGCCCTTGTAGCGAGCGTAAAATTCCTCGTAGGAGGAGGTTGCCTTTCCGTAGCTCCAGGCCTTCTTTCTCTCGGCGTCGCGCTCCACCTGGAGGCCGATTCCGCCGTACTCGGACATAAACACGGGCTCGCCGCGCCAGGTCTGACGCTTTCCTCTCGTGTTGCATACCTGGTCGTAGAGGAAATTCTCGGTGACGAGCTTATCATAATTTGCCTTGAAGGTCTCGGGGTTCTGGTCGTAGTCGTGGACGTCGTAAATATCAGTCACCACGTGGAAGTTACCGCTGGTGTCGATGCAGGGCCTGGTGGGGTCAAAGAGCTTGGTCTGCTCGTAAACTATGCGGAGCAGCTCGTTGTTCTGACGGGCGCCGTTGGGCATATCCCAGGTTTCGTTGAAGGGGCACCAGCCGATGAGGGCGGGGTGGTTATAATCCCGTCTTACCGAGGCCATCCAGTCGGGCAGGAAGGTGGCAAGATTTGCGATATCCGAGTGGTCGAGTCCCCAGTTTCCGTACTCGCCCCAAACCATATAGCCGAGCCTGTCTGCGTGATAGAGGAAGAGGGGCTCAAAGACCTTCTCGTGAAGGCGGGCGCCGTTGAAGCCGGCAGAAAGACCGCACTCAATATCCCTGATGAGTGCCTGCTCGCTCGGGGCAGTATAAATTCCGTCGGGATAGTAGCCCTGGTCAAGCACCAGGCGCATAAAGACGGGCTTGCCGTTTATGCAGAGCTTGCCGTCGGTAAGCTCAACCGAGCGCAGACCGAAGTAGCTTCTGACCTTATCCTCTCCGAAGGTAAGCTCCAGGTCGTAAAGCCTGCCTGCTCCCACCTCCCAAGGATGGCTCTCGGAAAGGGCAAGCTCAAGGCTTGCAACGCCGCTGACAGAGGACTTTTCAGCCTCACCGACAGGACGCCCCTCGTAATAAGCCACGGCGCGGACGTCGCCCTTGCCCGCAAGCTCAAGCTGCATAGACACGGTGGCGTTGCAGGGGTCGGTGACCAGCTTCATATACTTGATATGGGTCGCGGGTACTATCTCGTACCAAACGGTCTGCCAGATGCCGGTGGTGCGGGTATAATAGCAGCCGTGGGAAAAGGCCTTCATAGACTGCTTTCCGCCGCCCTGTCTCGGGCTTCTGGTATCGTCCTCACAGCGGACGGTGATAAGGTTTTCACCCACGGTAAGCTCCGGGGTTATATCGTACTCAAAGGAGGTATATCCGCCCACGTGAGGAAGGCCGACGGCCTTGCCGTTGACGAAAAGGGTGGTGCGGAAATCCGCGGCGCCGAAGTGGAGAATGACTCTATTGCCCGAAAGCTCCTCCTCGGTGAAGCTGAGCGTGCGCTTATACCATACGCACTCCATAAAATCGGTGTGACCGATGCCCGACAGCCTCGACTCGGGGCAGAATGGAACGGTGATCTTATCAGAAAGGCTCTCTGCGGCGGCAAGGCCGCGGTCAAAGCCGCTGTTGGTGGCGTCTATCTCGAACTGCCACTCGCCGTTGAGGTTGACGAAGGACTCGCGCTTCCATTGAGGGTTGGGGTGCTCGGGACGGGGTATGTACTTTTCCATAGCTGTGCTCCTTTGTGGGGATTTTTTCTATTGACATATAGCTTTTTGTGGTTTATAATTTAATTATAAGTATATTTTCCCCCGTTAGCAATAGAAAATATAAGCAATAAAGGTGTGAAATATGAGCATAGTTAAAAAAACCGACTGCCCTCTGCATTTCCCCGACAAGGAATGGGCAACGGCCTTTATTTCCGACGACGGCGCCCCCTTCAGGCGGGTCACGATCGGAATCACCTATCCCTATTCCGGATACAGCATCACACGCAACGACGGCCATCAGATAAACGTCTTTGAGTACGTGCTTGAGGGCGAGGGCGAGATACTGATGGGCGAAAAGTGGCAGAAGGTCGCCGCCGGCGATATGTATATTCTGCCCTCGGGCGTACGGCACGAATACCGCGCGAGTCCCCATGATCCGTGGAAAAAGGTGTGGATCAATTATATCGCCGACTATATGCCCTATATGCTCCGTGACTACGGCATAAAGCCGGGGGTCTACCGCATTGAGGGGGCCGGGGCGCTTTTCGATAAGCTGATCGGCTTTACAGAGGCGGGCTATACCTCGGACGGTGTGAATTATTCAATCGCCGAGTGCGTTCACGAGATCATTCACTGCGTAGCAAGAGAGCGCCGCACCAGCCGCGGTGACGAGCTGCGCATCAAGGACGCCCTGACCGCGAGAATTTACGAAAAGCTCAACCTCGACGAGCTGGCGGCGGAGCTCCATCTCTCAAAATCCCAGCTGATAAGAAGCTTCAAGCGCCTCTACGACGTCACCCCTTACGAATACTTCATCGGTATAAAAATCGACGCCGCCAAGGTGCTTCTGCGCGACACAAGCATGCGCATCGGAGAAATTGCCGAGCGTCTTGCCGTCACTGACGAGCACTACTTCTCTACCCTGTTCCGCAGCCGCGTGGGTATGTCGCCTCGGGAATACAGAGAAAAAAAGCGCGGCTAACGGGCGGCCTTCCATCCCACTCAAGGACACTATAAAACAGAAAAAGGAAAATCATGAAAAAATTAAAAGACAAAAAGCTCCCGCCCGTAGAGGACGGCTTTGCCACCAAGGACGCGGACTTCGACGCAGGGGCGGTAGAGGAGCCGGAGCAAAAAGAAGAAAGCTCCGCCGAAGAGGGCAAAAGGAGCACGAAAAAAAAGATAATAGTCACGGTGGCGGCGGCGATGCTGGCGCTGTGCGTTCTTATACCCGTTATCGTTGTCTTATCGACCCGTACTGCCACAAACGCCAGCAAGGAGCTCGAATACACCCTCTCTGCCGACGGCACCTATTACATAGTTAGCGGCCTCGGTGCCTGCACCGACCCTGATATCGTGATTCCCTCCACCTACGACGGCCTGCCTGTATGCGCTATCAGCGGGGGTGCGTTCGCCTATTGCAGAAGCCTTACGAGCGTTACCATCGGTAACAGCGTTACTTCTATAGGCGAACGGGCGTTCTATGGTTGCAACAGCCTTACAAGCATCACCATCCCCGACAGCGTTACCTCTATCAGTTTTGGTGCGTTCTCTGGTTGCTCCGGCCTTACGAGCATTACGGTAGATGAAAACAATGCCACTTATAAATCCATTGATGGAAATCTTTATTCCAAAGACGGCAAAACGCTTATCCAATATGCTATAGGTAAAAATGATTCCGAGTTTATTATCCCCGACAGCGTTACCTCTATCGGCGAACGGGCGTTCTACTATTGCACCAACCTTGCCAGCGTAACCATCCCCGACAGCGTTACCTATATCGGTGCGAGTGCGTTCTCGGATTGCTCCAGTCTTACAAGCGTTACCATCGGCAACGGCATCACCTCTATTGGTGATGATGCGTTCTACGGTTGTCCAATTATAACTGCCACTATACCGACAATGGCAATTAATTATATTCCCAAATACAAACTTAATTCCGTAATAATAACCGGCGGTAAGTCTATCGGCTATTCTGCGTTCGACGGTTGCTCCAGCCTTACAAGCGTTACCATCCCCGACAGCGTTACCTATATCGGCAGTTATGCGTTCTACGATTGCTCCAGCCTTACAAGTATTACCATCCCTGACAGCGTTACCTATATCGGTGCGAGTGCGTTCTACAAATGCACCGGCCTTACGAGCATTACCATCCCAGACAGCGTTACCTCTATCGGCGATTATGCGTTCTACGAATGCACCGGCCTTACGAGCGTTACCATCCCCGACAGCGTTACCTCTATCGGTAAGTATGCGTTCACCAATTGCGACAACCTTACAAGCGTTACCATCCCCGACAGCGTTACTACCATCGGGAGATTGGCGTTCTCCGGTTGCTTCAGCCTCACCATCTACTGCGAGGCCGAAAGCAAGCCTAAGGGCTGGGACGAGGGTTGGAACAGCTCAAACCGCCCTGTGGTCTGGGGCTACACCGCCGAGGAGTAACACCAAGCCTCCCTCCGGGAGGGAGGTGGATTTTGCGTAGCAAAAGACGGAAGGAGTGGCGCTTGTATGCTCTAACAAAGCCTCGTGCTTCATTCGCTCACTCCTCTCTCATATGGAGCCCTTCAGCTGCGGTCATATCACAAAAAACACCTCCCACGGTTGAGATCTCGCCGTGGGAGGCTTTGCTTTCATTTTTTGCTTTTTTGGACAAGTGCCGGGGCTCAGAGCTCAAACCTTCTCTCAACTACCTTACCGTCCCTCTCGGTGATGCGGACGGTGAGAGCGCCGCCGTCGCGGAGATATTCAACATCCGTGACGTTGGGCTCGCCCTTATATACGTCGATGACGTTGGCGTAGAGAGGACAGCTCTCGTAGCTGCGCTCAAGGAGGTAGGCCACGTCGTCGGTGGAGGGGTTGTTCGGGCCGTAGGTCAGAATAAGCTCCTTGTCCTCGGCGTCTGCGTGAATGGCCACGGAATAATCGCCGCAGTCGTAGGTTATCCTTGACACACCCTTGCCGGCCACGGAATACGCATCGTGGAAATAGGACTGGGGACCGCTCTCGGCGATACTGCCCACAAGGCGCGCGCCCTCGGGCAGCTGATGCTCACCGACGGTGTGCCAGCACCACTCCTTGCGCAGGCCGTTTTCCGACTCGACGCGGAACACGTCTATCATATAGCGGTCGTGCCAGCTTATGGCTCTCCTATATTTCACGCCCGCGTAGGCCTCGTCGCTCCACTGCTTTATGACGAAGGAATCCAGGGGCACGTAGCTCTCGGGGGCATCGGTTTTCGCCTCGATGTAGACCTCGTCCTCCGCGATCTGCTCGTATCTCACGATATGCGTATCGCAGGGGGGCATATTCTCGCCGTCGATAACCACCGTATTATGGGAGGGGGTATTCTTGAAATAAGCGTAGTGCAGGGGTGCTCCGTAGCCTGCGGCGGTGCCGAGGTCGGCCGAGGTATTCTTTCCGAAGGCCATCAGCGAGAGCGAGAGCCTGTCGTAATGGTCGTGCTCGCCGCCGTAGGGCGTGGCCTTGAACCAAAGGGAGCTGTCCTTACCGTTCACAACGGCAAGCTGTGAGCCGCCCTTCGAGAAGTAATTCTTATAATCGTAGGGCGCCTTTGGGGGCAGCTCCTCCACGCCGTAAAGCAGGGCGAAGATGTTTTCCCTGGCAGAGTCGGCGTAGCACTCGTGGAGCAGCATCAGTATGTCCTCGCCGCCGATGAGGGCGTAGGCGTATTCGTATATTGCGGGACTGAAATCGGTGACGGCATCGTTGAAGAAGGGATAGCCCGCGGGGGTTGCCAGCTTCAGCGGGAAGCGTATCATCTTCTCGAGAATTGCTCTGTAATGGGGGTCGGAGAGCAGGCTGCGCTCGGTATTCCTTGCCACAAGCTCAAAGCGCATAAGCCAGTTCAGGGCGTAAGCATGATAGCCCATAGCGCACTCGAACCAGAGTCCGTCCTCCAGCACCGCGTGGTCGAGCTGATACTTCAGGCCGTATTTTCTGTCCAGGGCAAAGTGGAGAATATCCTCGTCACCGATCACCATACCCATAATTGCCAGCGAGGAGCAGATAACCACCTCGTGATTGTGTATCTGGTCGGTGGAGTACTTCATCTGATGCTTCGACGCCTCACGGAAGAGGTCGTTTTCCACAGTCTGACGCTCCTCTGCGGTAAAGCAGTCCTTCAGCAGTCCGTAGGCGCAGGCCAGCTCCGCAAGGGGGCCGGAATCGCTGAGCACCTGAGATGCAAAGCGGCCGGGGTGGTTATAGGGAATGTTTCCGTGCACCTCAAAATTCTTGTAATTCTCGGCATATCCGAGTAGGATATCCTTTGCCGTTTTGAGATACTTTTCGTCGCCCGTGGCAATATAGCAGACAGCCAGCTGATGGGCTCCGACGGTATTCTTCACCATCGTCGTATCCCACCAGGAGCCCTCGTAGGGCTCGCCGTTAAAGACCTTATGGCAGGCGGGGCACTCGTAATTCAGCGGATCGTCGTAATCGTAAATAAGTCTTACACTGCAATGGGGGCAGATGAAATAATGCGACCAGGTCGCCCTACCCGTTTTCTGTATATACAGCTTGCGGCGCAGGTCGGCGGTCAGCCCGTCGAGGGCTTTTATATATTCGGGGTGTCTGCTTGCCCTCTTGCGAATACTCTGAAGCTCGCTTTCGGAAAACAGCTCCATAATCTAAACCTCTCACTTTCTTTTCGCCACGAGTCTGCCCTGATACTCGTCAAGGAAGTCCTCAGCGGTCTTTTCCATTCTCACGTAGCACTCGTCGCCCTTGAAGCCAAAGAGCATCGCCACGTTTCCGAAATATCTGTCGATTATCTGCACGTTCAGCAGTATCTTCTTATCCTCAAGCCAAGCCATACCGGCAGCATCGTCATACGTAAATCCGTCGTCGGTACGGAGAACTCCCACGTCATTGGAATATCCAAGCTGGGGGAACTTGCCGAACACGTTGTGATTGACACCGAAGGGGATAGCCTTCTCGCCCTGGGCGTTCCGATAACGGAAGGCTCCGCTCTCCGCGCCGTCAAACTCGAAGGAAAACTCGGTGATGCCCATAGGATTCTTGCCGCAGGCATAGACCGCGCCGTCAAGCTCGGCTCTGAAGGGCGAATCAGCAGCGCCCTCCGGGCAGTAGAGCTTCAGGTCGGAGGTAACCTCGGCCAGAGCCGCCTCGGCCTCGGGGTCGGCGGGCAGGGGCGCGTCCTTGGCAAGGTCTACGACACAGTCGAAGAAGGCGTCGAATATGTAGTTTGACGCAATGGCATTACCCTGGGTGTCGCCTGTGCAGACGAAAATGATGTCCTTATCGGGCAGGCAGATGGTGTACTGGCTTCCCATACCGTTGAAGGCAAAGCCGTTCTGCTCGGTACGCCATATCTGGTAGCCGTAGCCCTGTCTTACCGCGGAATAATGTGCAAACTCGCTGTTGTCCACCAGCTTTGAGGTAGCCTTCCTCAGGTATTCCTCTCCCATCAGGCGACGGCCCTCCCAGGTGCCGTAATTCATTACGAAGCGGGCAAAGGATATCATATCTCTGGGGGTGCAGACAAGAGCCGAGTCGCCCCAGCTGTCGCCGCAGGGGGTTTTCAGCACCGTTGCGGTCTTGAAGGTGCCGAGGTGGCTGAAGATGCGCTCATTAAGGAAGTCAAAGAGGCTCTTTCCCGACATCTTCTCCACAAGGGAGGAGAGGACCTGGGAGCCCGCGCTGTCGTATTCCCAAAGGGTGCCTGCAGGGTGCAGGGGTCTTTCATCGTTGAAATAATAGTGAGTCCTGTCCTGCACCTTGTTTGCAAACCAGTTGCCGGGCATCTGGCAGGTGCACATCGTCAGCATCTCGTGCACCGTCTGGGAGCGGAGATACTCGGGCATCACCTCGGGGCATTTCTCGGGGAAATACCTCGACATCGGGGCGTCAAGCTCCACGAGCCCGTCCTCAACCAAAAGACCTATGGCAACGGCGGTATAGCTCTTGGTCTGGGAGTACATTCTGTGGCAAAAATCCTTATCAAAGGGAGCGAAATAATACTCTGCAAAGAGCTTATCCCCCTTCATCATCAGCACGCTGTGCATCGGCATATGGCGCTTGGTGAGCATCTTCATAAAGTTGCGCACGGCATAGGAGCTGACACCGGCCTGCTCGGGAGTAATTTTTTCAAACATAGATAAATACCTCGCTTTCGGCAAAAAAACGTTGTTGCTTACATTATACACGCGCCCCCGCGAGTTGTCAAGACGAAGACGGAAAATATTGTTCCCATTGGGCGGCTCCTATTGAACAGCAGTGTGTAGCCTTAGCCGCCCTTTCCCAATCAGAAGCGAAGCGGCTCCGAGGTATTGAATGAAAGTCCGGTGGACTTTCAGACCCGAGGAGTGACCGAGCCGCAGCGAGAAGCGAAGCGGCAGTATAGCCTCCCTCTCGGAGGAAGGCTATCGCAAAGCAGCTCTTTCCGTGTCGTTCCGTCCGACAGAGCGAGGGCTCACCGCGCACGGCAAAAGGCGAAAAAAACACCGCCCGACGGCTTGTGTCAGGCGGCAAAAAAACTTTATTTTTCGATAATATGTAAAGTGGGGTTTACAATCTGGTCGCAAACGCTCACGCTCGTCTGCCTTGCAGACATCAGACGCATACCCATATTTTCGATGATGTTTCTCGGCGGCAAAGGCAGATCGCGCAGCTCCTTGGAGTTGATCTGCTTGGACTTTGAAACTATGGAAATGTATCTGTCGTAGATGGTGGAATTGAGCAGGGCGAACAGACCGAAGGCGAGCCTTGGGCATATCTCCGTCGCCTTATCCCTCGTGTCAATGAAATTGATCTTATTGTGGGTGCTTATGTATCTGTACGCGGGCAGCTGAGCGGCCATATATATCGCCGCATTCACGAATCTGGCGTCGCTTCCGGCAGGCACGCGCTTGATGATGACCATATTCTTATTCTTCTGAATAAGCCTCGGATTCACAGGCGCGATATACTGCTTTTTGACCGGCTGGGGGAAGCTGATCTGTCCGTTCTTTATCGCAGAAGGACGAAGCAGAGGCACACAGCCCTTCATAGGCTCGGTAAAGAGCAGACCCTCGCACTTGGAGTCGATTATAAGGCCGGTGGACATCTTGAGCCCAAGGCTGGTCAGAGTTTCGGGGAAGCCGGAAATATACTTGACGATACGGGTGTCCTCCTCGCTCTTGGGCAGAGTCAGGGAGCCGTCCTCGCGGGATACGACGAAATCGTAATCCAGAGGCGAGAGCGCCTGCACCTTCTTACCGCTGTCGGTAGAGGTGGTGATCTGCACGGTCGCAGGCCTCGGGCCCTTCTCATAAGCGAGAATGATATTCTTCTTCAAGGGTACGGCGCGGCGCATATTCTTCTGCGCGCCGATGAACAGATGCACTCCGCGCAGCGACAGACTCTCCGCCATTTCCTTACGGAAGGGAGCGAGAGCAGATGCGCTGGCAACCAGGGTGGGAAGCATTATTACAAGCTCGCCGCCCTCCTCCAGATGCTTTGCCGCAAGGCGCGCGAACAGGAACGCCGCCGAAACCTTCAGCTGAGTAACGCCGCCAACGGCCAGAGCCTCCTCAGAGCCCTTGCTTATCAAGTGCGTGGGGGGATTGCATATAATGACATCAAACTTATCCTCCACGGTGTCGAAGAAGGATACGGTGTAGTGATTTCTCGACTCGGTGAGATAGTTCTCCGCGTAGACCGTAATATAAAGCTTCACGTTATAATCGTGGCGGCACTTCTTCCTGATGCGCTCCAGGTTGTCCTCCAGCATCGGCAAAAAGAGCGGGTCGTTTTCATAGCAGGTTATGAATATCTGCTTGCAGGAGGAATACCTCTTGCATATCTGCTCGATGACCGCGGCGGCAAGAATACCCGTGCCCGCTCCGGGATCAAGAACCGTAAACACGGTCTTGGACTCGTCAAGACGGAGCATGCCGGCCATAAGAGCGGCGGTATCCTTCTTCGTAAAGAGTCTTCCGAGACGAACGTTATCGCTTTTCGATTTTTCTCTGATGAGCTTTCCTGTGTTTCTTACTGCCAGACTGAGCATGCCTACCTCCGGGCGAGAATTCTGCCTTAATTTATTTGTTATTATTGTAGCACATTTTCCCGTTCTTTGCAAGACATTTTTCAAGTTTTTTTGATAAAATTATTGCAAATGCCGTCAGAAAATGTTATACTATATAAAAAGTATTGAAAAAGCCCGGAAAATCCCGTTTGACCGAGGAGGATAAAATGAGCGAAAAAGCAAATGCATCTCAACTGAAAATTCTTCACTGCGGAGATATACATCTCGATACCCCCTACGCCGACCTTTCCCCCGAGAAGAGTGACGAGCGCCGCAGAGCCCTGCGCGCCACCTTTATGCGTATGATGGAATACGTGCGCCACGCCGGCGTGAATTACGTGCTTATCAGCGGCGATCTTTTCGACACCGCCTACGCCACCAACAGCACCGCCGAGCTTCTGGTCAGAGAAATGCGCAACTGCCCCGAGACCAAGTTCGTCATAGCTCCCGGCAAGAACGACAATTACGAAAGCAACCCCATATACTCCACCGGCAGACTCCCCGAGAACTGCTACGTATTCACCACCGACAGCCTCGACCGCTTTGACTTCCCCGAGGATACCGTGACGGTATACGGCTGGGCCTTCGTGACTCCCGAGCTTTCCACCAGTCCTCTTTACGACCGCAAGGTTGACGACGTTTCCAGGATCAATCTCGTCTGCGGCTACGCTGACGTGGACGGCGAGCTCACCTCGAAGGACTGCCCCATCTCCACCGCCGACCTCAAGAGCTTCGGCGCGGATTACTACGCCCTCGGCTCCCGTCACGGCGGCGGCGACTTCGTCAGCCTTGACGACTCTATGTACGGCTACTGCGGCGCTCTTGAAAGCATCGGCTTTGAGGATCCCGGTATGGGCGGCGCGAAGCTCATCTCCGTCAGATACAACAACGGCGAGCTCTCCATCGACGCAAAGAATATGACCTTCGGTCAGATAGTCTTCAAGACCGAGACCATCGACATCACCGGCGTAGACTCCGGCAGCGAGATCATCAACCGCGTCAGCCGACTCGTCAGCGAGCAGAAGCTGGGTACGGAAACTGCCCTGAAGGTTGAGCTCACCGGCTACATTGAGCCCAGATTCATCGTTCCCTCAAACCTCGGCAGCGACGCCTTCGGCCTATATTCCTTTGAGGTGGTTGACAAGACCGTTCCCCTGTTTGGCACCGAGAGCTTAAAGCGGGATATGTCCGTCAAGGGCGAGATCTTCCGCCAGCTGCTGCCTATGCTTCAGAGCGAGGACGAGGAGGAGCGCCTCGTCGGCGCGAGAGCCTTCCGCGAGGGCCTTGCCGCTCTTGAAAACCGAGATATCGACTGAGTATAAAGCTTTACAAAGCGTCAACCGATCATAAAAAACGATGGGGCTGTCTCATTAAGAATTCAATAAAAATAAGGCAAAATCTTGGAAAATTC
>CAZABU010000012.1:0-24887 GCA_964483225.1 uncultured Ruminococcus sp.
GCCATACCTGCCATAGTAGCGGCGTTTGCCATTTTCTCACGAGCCTCTACGGCTGTCTGACCGTTGTCATATGCTCTGGGCAGGTACTCGAAGATTACCTTCAAAGCACGGAGAGCAAGACCATCGGTGTAATCGGTAGCGAGCATAGCAGCGTATGCCTCAACTGCGTGGGTAACAGCGTCGATACCGGAAGCTGCAGTCAATCCCTTAGGAGCGGACATATGGAAGTCGGTGTCGATGATTGCCATGTTAGGAAGAAGCTCGTAGTCAGCAAGAGGATACTTGACACCGGTCTTTTCATCGGTGATAACTGCGAAAGGAGTAACCTCAGATCCCGTACCCGCGGAGGTAGGAATTGCGATGAAGTAAGCCTTCTCACCCATCTTCGGGAAAGTATAAACTCTCTTACGGATATCAATGAATCTCATTGCCATATCCATAAAGTCAGCTTCGGGATGCTCGTAGAGAACCCACATGATCTTTGCTGCATCCATTGCCGAACCACCACCGAGCGCGATGATGGTATCAGGCTGGAATGCTCTCATAAGAGCTGCACCCTCGGTTGCGTTTGCAAGCGTAGGATCGGGCTGTACATTGAAAAATGTTGTGTGTTGAATACTCATCTCGTCGAGCTTATCGGTAATCGGCTTGGTATAGCCGTTCTGGTAAAGGAAAGTATCGGTTACAACGAATGCCTTCTTAGCGCCTCTTACAGTTCTGAGCTCGTCAAGTGCTACGGGGAGGCATCCCTTCTTAATATAAACCTTTTCGGGTGTTCTGAACCAAAGCATATTTTCTCTCCTCTCGGCTACTGTTTTAATGTTGAGCAGGTGCTTTACACCTACGTTCTCGGATACGCTGTTACCGCCCCAGGATCCGCATCCCAGCGTAAGCGAGGGAGCGAGCTTGAAGTTATAAAGGTCACCGATACCGCCGTGTGCAGAGGGAGTGTTAACGAGAATACGGCAGGTTCTCATTCGGCTTGTATATGCGGCAAGCTTTTCCTTCTCCGTGATCTCGTTGATGTAGAGCGAGGAGGTATGACCGAAGCCACCGTCCTCAACTAGCTTATCGGCCTTGTCAAGGGCTTCCTCGAAGGACTTGGCCTTATACATAGCAAGCACGGGAGAGAGCTTCTCGTGAGCGAATTCCTCAGAAAGCTCTACGCTCTCGACCTCGCCGATAAGGATCTTGGTTCCGGCAGGAACGGTCACGCCCGCGAGCTCGGCGATCCTCGCCGCCTTCTGGCCCACGATCTTAGCGTTGAGCGCACCGTTGATGATAATGGTCTTGCGAACCTTTTCTGTTTCGACGGGATCAAGGAAGTAGCAGCCTCTCGCGGCAAACTCGGCCTTAACGGCATCGTAGATGCTTTCGAGAACGATTACCGACTGCTCGGAGGCGCAGATCATACCGTTATCAAAGGTCTTGGAGTGAATGATCGAGTTGACCGCGAGGAGAATGTCTGCGGTTTCGTCGATAATGGCAGGAGTATTACCTGCACCGACGCCAAGGGCGGGCTTGCCCGAGGAGTAAGCCGCCTTAACCATTCCGGGGCCGCCGGTTGCAAGAATGATATCCGCTTCCTTCATAACGGTATTGGTCATATCGAGAGAGGGAACGTCGATCCAATCAATGATACCCTCGGGAGCACCTGCCGCAACTGCAGCCTCGAGCACGAGCTTTGCAGCCGCGATAGTTGCATTCTTCGCTCTGGGGTGAGGGCTGATAATAATGGCATTACGAGTCTTGAGTGCGAGAAGGCACTTAAATATCGCAGTGGAGGTGGGATTGGTAGTAGGAATAACCGCGGCAACGACACCTATAGGCTCGGCGATCTTCGCGATACCATAGGCCTTGTCCTCTTCAATAATGCCGCAGGTCTTGGTTTCCTTATAAGCGTTATAGATATACTCGGCAGCGTAGTGATTCTTGATTACTTTATCCTCTACGATGCCCATTCCTGTTTCGCTGACAGCGAGCTTTGCAAGGCTGATCCTCGCCTTGTCTGCCGCAGATGCCGCCGCCAAAAAGATTTTGTCGACCTGCTCCTGAGTATAGGTCGCAAAAACCTTCTGCGCCGCTCTTACGCGAGCGATCGCACCGTGCAGTGCTTCAACACTGTCAACGATTTCGTAAGTTTTAGTTTCCATTTTTTATATGTCCTCCTGAAATTATTTACTGATTTGGTTATTGAGATATGCAAGGGAAAGGGCTAAATTCTCTTGCTTCAAAATTATGCTTGACGGTACCTTCAGCGTACACGGAGCAAAATTCCATATCGCCTTGACCCCGCTTGCAACAAGTCTGTCGCAGACCTCCTGGGCAGATCCCTGTCCGACCGTTATGATCCCAAGCCTCACGTCGTTTTCCGCGCAGTAAGCCTCTATCTCCTTGATCGGCAGAATTTCTCTTGTGCTTTTTCCTAACCGGAGCACCTTGTCATTGCAGTCAAAACCCGCGATGATCCTGACTCCGTATTCTCCGAAGCCCTCGTAATCGAGCAGCGCACGCCCAAGCTTACCGGCACCAACGAGCACCGCATTAGTTAGCCTCTCGCACCCCAAATGTCCCTCGATATCATCGATAAGCCTCGCTCTTTCGTATCCGACCTTAGGCTTTCCCGCGCCGCTGACAGCCGCGAGATCCTTTCGCACCTGAACCTCTCCGAGCATAAGCTCCTTAGCGATCGCGGTCGCCGAGATAGTTGCGCCGCTTACCGCGGGAAGCTCCTTCAGATACTGTAAATACTTCGGCAGTCTTCCGAGCGTTGCCTTCGGAATTGAATTACAGCTCATTTTAACCCCCAATTTTTTGACTGTTAATATTTTAACATACTTTTCGGGTCTTGGGAATTATCAAATTGTTATATCGGTGTTATGCATATCGATATAACGCTAATCGATAATGGCTATATCGATAAAAGCGAGCAGTTTCATCGCACGGACGAAGCTGCTCGCTTTTTTGAAATATTATACTGTTATAGACGTATGGAGATTGTAACGTTATCATATCACTAACCCATAATTCTTCCCGATTATCTTATAAACCTTCTCCTTGCCTCACAGAGAGAGGTAATGAAATCTTTATCCAATTTAGTAAGCTTATAGCCCCTGTGATATATCAATACGTCCCTGTATTCCTTCTTATTTCCTTCGCACACGCGCTGAACAAGACCGTATCTGTCAAGTATCTTTTGCGAGGCGGGTGATACCCACATAAACGTATTGGGATTCTCGGAGAGAAGGTCGAACTGACTCGCCCTCTCGAATACGAAAATCCTCCTACCTATATTATCCGGCAGCTCCTCGCGGAAAACCTTTGACATCGAAAGAGTCGGAACGTAAGGATCCGCATGAGCGATCTCGATATATGAGGACAGGTCGTCGTACGTAATAGCTTCCTTGGATGCGAGCGGACTGTCCTTGCTCATAATAAGAACGTAGGAAAATTCGGCAACCAGCTCACAGGTAAGCCCCTTTTCCTCAAGCATCGTTTTGTAATACTTATCATAGCTTTCGGAGTAACGGATAATGCCAAGCTTATATTCGTTATCCAAAAGCATTTTTATGGTCTTTTTGGAGTTTGTCTCCTTATAGTAGATCTCTACGTCGGTATCTCCGATATTCTTAGAGAACTCCGCAAGTGCCGCAGAAATATAACACGCACGGGGGACGGAAATAGAAAACCTACGCTTCTTATGCGAGCCGTCGCGATAGGACTGCTCCATCTTATCGATGCGATGAAGGATATCGCGCGCATAATCCATAAACTCCTCGCCGTCGGGAGTCAGGATCATTCCCTTTGCGCTTCGCTGAAATATCGTAATCCCAAGATCGGCTTCAAGCTCCTTGATGGAACGGCTGAGGTTGGGCTGCGCGATCATAAGCGACTCCGACGCTTTATTCAAAGAGCCGAGTCTTGCGACCTCTACCGCGTATTTAACGTGTAATATATTCATAAACCGCCCCCCTTTACCGTCGTTTCGCTAACATATTTAATTAATTATAACACGAAATAGTAAATAAATCAAGAAATTTCGACAGAATTATATTTTTGTTCAATTTGTTGCGCGATCAGCAATTATCCACACGTAGCACCGAGCCGTCGTCCTCGATATAATACTCGGTAAGGGTATCAAGGCACAGCAGCATAGGCCTGCCCTCGCTTCTGGCCGCACCGGTATCTATGTTCCAAAAGCCGGAGGTCTTGAGCATACGGTTTTTATATTCCGGAGAATAAAACACGGTGGGCGTGTGACCTACTATCAGCGTAAAAAGATCGGGGGCGTAAGGGTCGGTGATTGCAGGGCGCTCCCACAGTATTTCCCTGGAAGTATATTCGTAAAGGGGCTTATCCCTGCGAAAATCCCCAAGACCGCCGTGGGCCAACAGATAATTCCGACCGCCGACGCTGACGCTCTCAAGCATCGGGCAATCGTCAAGATATTCGAGAATGTCTACCCTCATATCGGGCGACTCCCGACGCAGGGCTTCTATCGTACACTCCGCACCGTTTGACTGCCAAGCGGTAAGCCTCGATATCTCCGAGGGGCTGAGGGTGCTTATGCTATCCTCGTCCACCTGCTCGAATATCCAGCGGTTTGAGAGAAGCATGTCCTCGTGATTACCCAGAATCAGCTGAACGTTCGGCTGAAGAAGGAGCCATTTCAGTATATCGACCCCGCCCTCTCCGTTGCGGTCGATAACGTCACCGATGATATAAAGCCAGTTATCCTCGTTTTCGGAAAAACGAGCCGCATCAAGAAGCTTTTTCAAGCAATCAAACTTTCCGTGCAAATCAGAAGTAACGAATATCATGCACCGTCCTCTTCTTTCTTCGTTTTAGGGCTAAATCCCGGAAAATGTAAACATATATTTCAATTTATGCCAAGTTTTCTGGCAAGTCTGTAAAGTCCGGACACGTTTATTTGTAGCTGGCGGCGATCAAGCCTCCCCTTCCTCAGTGCACGCAAAACGTTACGGAAATCACTGCCGCAGCCGGGCATAAACAGCTCTCCGCCGGCAGCGGCCACCTTGTAAGGCACAACGCGCGGGTGTTTATCTCGGCGGTCACACATTATTCCGCCCGCAACGACCCAGTCGGTCATCACAATGCCTTCAAAACCGAATTCCCGTCTGAGTATATCACGGCACAGATCCCTCCTCTCGGCAGTATGAACGCCGCAGAGAAGGTTGTAAGAGGTCATCACCGCGTCGGGTGCGGCCTCCCTGACGCACAGCTCAAAGCCCTTCAGATATATCTCACGCATGGCTCGCTCGCTGACGATGGAATTGGAGCCGTAGCGGTTAGTTTCCTGATTATTTGCGGCATAATGCTTCAGCGTTACTCCGACGCCGCCAACGCTCTGTACGCCGAGTGAAACCGCCACCGCCATTTTTCCGCTCACCGTCGGGTCCTCGGAATAATACTCAAAATTCCTGCCGCAACGTATGCTTCTGTGAATATTCAGAGCTGGCGCCAGCCACAGATGAACACCGAAGCGCTTCATCTCGTCGCCGACTATGCGTCCACAGCCTCGTGCAAATTCAAGATTCCAGCTCTGTGCCACCGCCGTCGCTATGGGGAGAGCGGTTGCCCGCTGATGCTCCACGGTTTTACCCTGAGGCGCGGTTTTCTTGCCCGAAAATACACTCATAAGCCACCTTACGGGTCTTGGCAAAAGTGCCGCCATAGTCTCAGGCATTCCGCTACCGCCTATGGAATGAGCACCGCGCTCATCGCGGTAAAATTCGGGGCTGACACGAACGCCGGCAGGGCCGTCGGCAACTACTATCTGAGGAAGTCCGTATTTTTTCAATTTGTCGGTGCTCTCGCCTGCCGCTCCCGCCACGGCGGTGCTGGCATTTCCTATAACGCTGAGCACTCCACCCTTGGAATTGAAGGAGCCTACGGCAGCATAGGCCAGCTCCTTGTCGCTGAGCTTCTCTGCAAAGGGCTCGATAGGCTCCTCGGCTTCATAGCACACTTCTCTGCACTCAACATCGCCAAGAGAAAGCTGCGGAATTTTTGACGGCTCCTCGGTATCCTCTATGCTCTCCGGAACGAAATCGTCAAAATCCGTTTTGCCGAGTACGCCACTTACGCGAAGGACGGGACACCTCCCGTCTACCAATATTTTCGCCACGGCGGGGGTATCCGCACCTGCGCCGACTCTGACCGTGTACGAACCGTTCTCCAGCACGTATTCCGAGGTGCGCTCGTCGTAGGCTGCCATATCGCGGATATCAAAGCTCATGGTAAGCTCCTCGGACTCCGAGGGCGAGAGCGGCCCCGTCTTTCCAAAGGTCGCAAGGGCACGGCGGGGCTTCGGTATTTCGCCCTTCGGGGACGAAAGGTAGACCTGTACCACCTCTTTGCCGACGCGGTCGCCGATATTCGTAACGACCGCCTTCACCGTAACCTGCGTGTCGCAAAGGCTGACCTGCGACACCCGAATATCAAAATCGGTGTATGTAAGTCCGTGGCCGAAGGGATAAATCGGGACTTTGCCCACGGTATCAAAATATCTGTATCCGACAAAAACTCCCTCGGTGTATCTGGTGTCATTCTTGTCGCCGAAATCCATAGGATAGTAATCTTCTGCCGCCGCCCAGGTAGTGGCAAGCTTACCCGACGGGCTCTGCACGCCCAGCAGTATATCCGCCAGCACCGCGCCACATTCCGCGCCGAGCTGAGAGAGCAAAAGTATATTTCCGACCGACTCAAGGCCGGAAAGGTCTACCACTCCGCCCACGTTCAGCACCAGCATAAAGCGCTCGTATTTTTCCGCAAGGGCGAGAATATCCCTGCGCTCGCTGTCCGAGAGAAGTATATCGCCCCGCTCTACCTTGCGGTCGGCCCCCTCTCCGGATATGCGGGATACAACGTATATCGCCGCCTCGGCAGGTGCGTCAAGCGGAAGCTCGTATTCGGGCTCGGGCATTACTCGCCCCATTCCTTCTAGGATAGCAAGGGTACGGTGAGCTCGCGCATCGGCACGTATCTTTTTCAGAAAATCCCGCTCGGCGCGCTCCCTCACACCGTCGTAAGCATCAAGCCACTCTCCGCTGGTGATGCGGAAGCCGGCATCGGAAAGCCCCTGCTCCACGGTTACAAAATAGGTGGAGTTCACCTCACCGGAGCCGGTGCCGCCCTTGACTGTATGACGGACTCCGCTGCCGTATGCGGCTATATCGCAGGGCCCCGAAAGGGGAAAGCTACCGTCCCGCTTAAGTAAAACGCAGCATTCACCGAGGTGTTTCCGCAAATATTGCAAATGCTCTCTTTCATAATCAAAAAATTCCATTCCGACCTCCAAAAAACTGTCGCAATACCCTTTTTACAGATGCTTACAGTAATATCCGCCGTCCTCAGTCGGCAGTACCGAAACTCCGAAAACGTCCTTTATCTCCTCGCAGCCGCAAAGCCGGGCGGGAGTACCTACGGTAACTATCATTCCGTCCTTCATCACCGCGATGCGGTCAGAAAACTCAAATGCCAGAGGCAAATCGTGCATCACGGCAAGGATACCCCGCCCCTCTGCCGCAAGCTCGCGAAGCAAGCACATAACGCTGTGCTGATGCGCCGGATCAAGATAGGTCGTCGGCTCATCGAGAAGAAGATAATCAGCCTGCTGGGCCAGTGCCATTGCGATATACACGCTCTGCCGCATTCCACCCGAAAGCGACGCCACGGGCTCCGATGCGAGCTCGGCAATACCTACCCGCGCCATCGCGGCTGCTGCAATCTCCCTGTCGCGCTCACCGTACCGGCCTATACCGCCAACGTGGGGGAATCTGCCATGAAGCACAGTCTGACCGACTCTCATATCGGGAGCGTCCATACCCTGGGGCAGATAAGCAATACGCTTCGCCCACCCGCGTCGGCCGAGGACTGATATATTCTCGCCGTCAGCAGATATTTCTCCGTCCGTCGGAGTCAGTATGCGCGGAACGGTCTTTATAAGAGTACTCTTTCCGCAGCCGTTAGGGCCGATAAGGCAAAGCAACTCTCCGCGCTGAAGGCTGAGGGTGGTACCTCGGAGCACCTCCCTTTTTCCGTAGCCGGCAAAAATACCTTTGAGCTCAAGCACGGCCCTCACCTCCCTTTCTCTTTACAAGAATGAAGATAAAGAAGGGGGCGCCGAGAAACGCCGTAATGATTCCCACCGGCAGCTCATAGGGGGCAAGCACGACCCTCGATACGGTATCGCAAACGGTAACAAATCCCCCACCGAAAAGGGCACAAAGAGGAAGCAGTCTTCGGGTATCCGAGCCGCAAAGCCTGCGCACGGTGTGAGGAACGAGAAGCCCCACAAAGGACAGAAGCCCCGCAACGCTCACCGCCGCTCCCGCAAGAAGAGCCGCAAGCAGTAAAAATACAACGCGCATAATATCCGTATTCATTCCGAGTCCTCGGGCGATATCGTCACCGAGTTGCAGAACGTCGAGTCGGTTTGAAAGCAAAAACAGAATAGCAAGTCCAAGACAAATGAGCAGGGCGGCAGGCATCACCGTAGAATAGGTCACCGACGAGAAGTCACCCACCTTGAAATCGTTGGATATTATTCCAACGTCGGGCGCAAAGGTTATCACAGTATCCGAAATCGCACCGAAAAGGCTGTTAAGCGCCACACCTATGAGCAGGACGGTCCCGCGGGACGCGCCCCACCTTTTCGCACCGAGGCTCACGGGTACGACGGTCAGAAACGCTCCGATAAAGGCAACCAGCGACACCCATACACCGCCGACTATGCCAAAGGCCGCCAGAACCGTAACGGCAAGACCCGCGCCCGAGCTGACACCTATAACGCTCGGAGACGCCAGCCTGTTCGCCAGCACGCACTGGATCACGGCACCGGAAACCGCCAAAGCCGCTCCGCAGGCAAGGGTCGCTATAGCGCGCGGCAGTCTTACGAATCTGACTATCCTCGCCTCGGGGGTATCGGCAGTGCCGCCGAAGATCACGCCTACGATCTCGGATAAGCTGACCCGCGTGCTGCCGAGCAAAAGCGCCAGCGCGGCAGCCGTCAGGAAAAAGGCTGCAGCCGACGCATATATGATTATGATTTTATTATTCCTTACAAAGAGTTTCATAAAGCCTCTCGTATGCCTCCGCCCATCTCGCGTTGGGCTTCATATTAAAAAGAGTTCTGTCCATTATATGGAGCCGCCCCTCTCTGATCGCCGCCAGCGATGACCAGGCCGGGTTCCCATTTATCATATTCCAAAGCGACTCCCGCGCCGCCTCGGTATTATCTCCCATAGTTACGACGAAAACGTGGTGCGGCTCCTCTCTGATCACGCTTTCAACGCTGAGGTTTTCAAGCAAGGAGCTGTCCGAATCCGCGATGTTCACGCACCCCATATCCGCCAGCATCTCACCGAGGACGGTACCCCGGCTCCCCTTTGCCTTGACGGTACCCGAGGAAGCGCGAAGAAGAAGGACGGTGCGCTCCTCCTCTGGGATATCAAGAACGGAGTATTCCGTCTTTACCGCTTCTATCTGCCGCTGAAGAGATGCGCCGTTCCTTTCGTAGAGGTCGCCTCTTCCTGTAAGATCGGTGCAAAGCTTCAGCATATCGAGGTAATCCTCAAAGTTATCAACGTCAAAATACACCACCGTGATCCCTGCGGCAACAAGCGCATCCTTCATAGCAACGTTGCTGGCCGTGGAAGCGCTGGCCAGCACCAAATCGGGATCCGCAGACAGAAGAAGCTCAAGACTCGGAGAATGAGCCCCGCCGATATTCACCGCCCCCTGTGGGTCTAGACCACGGTCGGTCCAGGTATCGTCTGCCGCCGCGCAAAGCTCGCCGCCCGCAAGCATCCATACGTCGGCAAAGCTACCGAGTAATGCCGCGACCCGTTCTGGATTCTTTTCGATCTCGACCTCACGCCCCAAGGCGTCAGTAAAGGTAACGCCTTCATCGAAGTCGCCGACATATAAGCCGCCGCAAGCGGAAAGCTGAACTGTCAAAAATAGTATTGTAAGGATCACCGCAAGCCGTCGCGGTATATTAAAGCTCTTTCTCATATATCCCTCCCATGGCAAAGCCGTTGACTTTTGCCGAAAGCCGTGTTATAATACTTACGGTCGGACGCCGTCTGACCCATTTATTGTACCATAAAATCATATATAAGTCAATGAAGCTAGGAAAAATAAACGTTGACGTATCAAAGGAGAACGCACTATGAGTATTACTAAAGAGCAGATCACTGCGGTAAAGGGCAGAGGCTTCCTTCTGAACCGAGGAACCGAATGCTTTTCGGGCAGACTTGTTTCAATAGCGGGCGCATTCAGCGCAGAGCAGCTGCGCACTATTGCCGAATGTGCGGAGAAATTTGGCAACGGCTCGGTTATATTTACCTCAAGGCTTTCTGCGGAAATACAGGGCATACCTTATGACAAAATCCCCGATGCAGAGGCGTTTATGCTAACCAACGGTTTGCAATTTGGCGGCACAGGCGCAAAAATACGCCCCATCGTTGCCTGCAAGGGCAGCACCTGCGTTTACGGAAATATCGACACCCACGGCCTCGCCCGGGAAATTCACGAGAAGTTCTATATCGGTATGAGAGAGGTAAAGCTGCCCCACAAGTTCAAGATCGGCATCGGCGGCTGTCCCAACAGCTGTATGAAGCCAAGCCTCAACGACGTGGGAGTTGAGGGCTGCAGGGCGTTTGATTTCGATTCCGAAAAATGCCGCGGCTGCAGCCGCTGTCTTGTTTCCGAGGCTTGTCCCTCCAAGGCCGTTTCCGTCATAGACGGCAAGGCAGTCACCAATGCCGCAAGGTGTACCAAATGCGGTGTCTGCGTCGGCAAGTGTCCCTTCGGTGCTGTGCCTAAGGAGGCCGGATCCGCCTGCCGTATATTCGTGGGCGGCACCTGGGGCAAGACTCAGCGTATGGGCACTCGCCTGCAGGGCGTTTACGCGACCTCCGAGGTTTCCGCGGTTATTGAAAAGGTGATGCTCTGGTACAAGGAAAACGGCTTTGAGAAGGAGCGCCTCGGTGCCGCGATCGACCGACTCGGAATCGAGTCTTTGGAAAAAGCACTCTCAACCAACGATCTCCTCGAAAGGCGGGATGAGATTCTCGCCGCACCTATTCTCAAAAGATAAAAGAAGTACCGAAAATTTATATCACAAAAAACGCCGTCCCCCTTGAAATTCCCCGAAACCGGGTGTATAATATAGTCACAAAGGAATAAACGCAACGCGAAGAACGCATGCAGCCGTTCTTCCACGGGCAGTTATGCTCGTGAGTAAGGAAATCGCGGTGAAAATCCGCGGCAACAGCCATTACCGTAACTCCTCCGCTCGAGAGGTCAAGTCGGAATGCTTACTGCCTTGCGACCGATAAGAGTCTCTCGGGCAAGGGAGGGGCTGCGGTGACGGCGTTTTTCGCTACCCGTATGGCAGGATACGGGATCATCGACAGCACCCTCTTTGGAGGGTGCTTTTATTTTATTTCTTTCAATAAAAGAAAGGAAGTTGAAAAATGAAAAACAATCTGAAGATCGGGCTCTCGGTGCTTCTCGTGCTGATAATGGCCCTCGGCCTCGCATCCTGCTTCAATACCGTGGACAAGGAGGGACTTTGGGAGAATGCGACCTACCGCCGCGATATGGAATTCGGCAAGGGAGAAAAGACCTTCGCCGTTGAGATCGCCGTAGGCGACAGCTCTGTCACCTTCACGGTAAACACCGACAAGGATACCGTCGGGGCGGCTCTGCTTGAGCTCGAGCTGATTGCCGGCGAGGAGGGCGCCTACGGACTGTACGTCAAGACTGTCAACGGCATCACAGCTGATTACGACGTGGATCAGAGCTACTGGGCCTTCTATATCAACGGCGAATACGCTATGACCGGCGTGGATTCCACTCTTATAGTCGAGGGCGAGACCTACAAGCTTGATTATGCGAAATAAGGCGTCAGGCGTGCTCAGCGTCAAGGAGATGACCGTCTTCGCTATGCTGGGCACGCTGATGTTCTGCTCGAAGCTGCTGATGGAGGCACTGCCCAACATTCACCTGCTCGGAATGCTGACCATGGCGTACGCTCTCGCTTTTCGGTGGAAGGCGCTCTTTCCTATATATATCAACGTTATGCTCGTCGGTCTATACGGCGGCTTCAACCTATGGTGGGTGCCCTATCTGTACCTCTGGACGGTGCTTTGGGGCGTGACGATGCTTTTACCAAGGAACATGCCAAGGCGTGCCTGCGCCATCGTTTACCCCATCGTATGCTGCCTGCACGGCCTGCTTTACGGCGCTCTTTACGCCCCGGCACAGGCTCTTATGTTCGGGCTTAATTTCGAGCAAACGCTGGCCTGGATCGCGGCAGGACTGCCCTGGGACGCGATGCATGGCGCGGGCAACCTGGTCCTCGGCGTGCTGATACTGCCGACCTCGGAGCTGCTGAAAAGGCTTATGAGGGGGACGGCTTGATAAGCAATAAAACGGGATTTTCATAACTTTAGCAATAAAGGATGATCTCCCGTTTTTCTTTTTGCATCTTTTGTAAACCTTGGCTTGCATTATTGCTTATTCGGTGATATAATTAAGGTAACATCTTTACCACATCTTAACCGCAGATATGCTATACTAAACTTATAAATACAAGGAGAGGAAAATGAAGCGTATCCTTCCTATTAAAAAAAGCCTGCGCGACCCGTTGCTCGCGGTGTTGATCCTTGGCGCCGCCTTCGGGATAAGCGTTATTTTGCAGAACGTGCTGACCGTCGGAGAGCACACCACCACGGTATTCGTCTTCGCGGTATTCCTGGTTTCAATGCTGACCGACGGATATCTTTACGGCATTCTCGCCACTCTGATTGCAGTGCTGGGTATAAATTTCGCCTTTACCTTCCCCTACTTCGCCTTCAATTTTGCCATTCCGGAAAATGCTATTTCCGCAGTGGTGATGCTGGTCGTTTCGGTAATGACATCGACGCTTACGACAAAGCTGAAGTCCTGGGAATCCCTGCGTGCTGAGAGTGAGGTGGAGAAGCACCGGGCGAACCTTATGCGTGCGGTGTCACACGATCTGCGCACACCGCTGACGACCATCTACGGCTCAAGCTCGGCGATAATCGAAAACTACGATATCCTCACCGACGAGCAGAAAAAGAATATGATAGGCGGTATAAGACAGGATGCCGAATGGCTTAACCGTATAGTAGAGAACCTTCTGTCTGTCACCGGCCTTGAAAACGGAAGCCTGAAGCTGATCAAAACTCCCACTATGCCTGACGAGCTGATCGACTCGGTATGCCTCAAATTCAAAAAAAGATATCCCGAGGCTAAGGTGGAGCCGGAGCTCACCGACGAGACGATATTCGTGCCTATGGACACGCTGCTTATCGAGCAGGTACTGATAAATTTGTTGGATAATGCCGTGCAGCACGCCACCGGTATGACGCGGCTGGTGCTCGGTGTGACCAAGGAGTCGGAAAAAGCGGTGTTTTACGTAGCCGACGACGGCTGTGGAATAGAGCGTGAACGGCTCGCTGATATACTTGCGGGAAGAATGCGATCAGATGGCAAAGGTGCCGACGACCGCAAGAGAAACTCCGGCATAGGTCTCTCGGTCTGTGCTTCCATTGTGAAGGCGCACGGCTCGGAGTTGAAAGTTGAAAACATTAATTCGGGTGGAGCATGCTTCAGCTTCGCCCTCGATACGGAGAACGTTACGGATGAATAACAACAAATACAAAATACTGCTGGTAGAGGACGAAAGAAATATACTTACCCTGCTGACCGCTCTTCTTGAGGCCAACGGCTACAAGGTCCTCGCCGCCACCGATTGCGACACAGGTACAATGATGTATTGCTCCCACGTGCCCGATTTGGTCATACTTGATCTGGGGCTTCCCGATAGGGACGGCAGCGAGCTGCTTGAGAGAATAAGGGAGAGCGACCTCACGCCGGTCATCGTGCTCTCCGCCAGAAGTGACGAGAGCGAAAAGGTGCGTCTTCTTGATGCCGGGGCAAACGATTATATTACAAAGCCCTTCGGCACGGCGGAGCTGCTGGCGAGAGTACGCTCATCGCTGCGCGACCACAGAAGCAGAACCGCGGACAACTCGCTCGGAGAATTTCGTACCGGAAAACTCACCCTCAGATACGACTCACGCAGAGCCTTTGTCGGCGAGGAGGAGATCAAGCTGACTCAGATAGAATATAACATTCTCGCTTTCCTCTCTGAGCACGTAGGAAAGGTAATGACCTACTCCGCTATTATAAAAGCGATATGGCGTGAGCACCCCGACGACGGAAACGTCAAGCGCCTGCAGGTAAATATGGCAAATATCCGTAAAAAGCTGGGCGTGAAGCCCGGCGATGGCAGCTACATCATAAACGAGCTGGGAGTCGGCTACAGACTGCAGGGCGACGATGATTGACGCGCGTAGCGCTTTTCTCTAAAGTTTACAAAATATTTACCAATTCTTTACTAAATGTATGTTATAATGTTAAAAGTCCATTTTATTAAAAAAGAAAGCGAAGGAAAGAAACTATGCAAGAGCTTTTAGGTCTGTTTGAACCTATCCTCGACTTTGGCAAGGACGGCAACTGGAAAATGCTGATCATGTGGCTGATCGGCGGCATTCTCATCTATCTTGCCATCAAAAAGCAAATGGAGCCCACGCTCCTGCTCCCCATCGGCTTCGGAGCTATACTTATGAACTTCCCCAACTCGGGAATTGCAGAGCCTCTTGAGACTCTCTATAACGCCGGTATAGCAAACGAGCTCTTCCCTCTGATCCTCTTCATCGGTATCGGAGCGATGATCGATTTCGGTCCCCTTCTTAACAACCCCAAGCTTATGATCTTCGGCGCGGCGGCGCAGTTCGGTATCTTCTTTACCCTCTGCATGGCGTCGATGTTCTTCCCCGAGGACGTTGCGGCCTCCATCTCCATTATCGGAGCTGCTGACGGTCCTACCTCCATCGTTGTTGCAAACACCCTGCTCGGCGGCACCGAGAATTCAGGCTACATAGGCGCTATCGCCGTTGCGGCTTACTCCTACATGGCGCTGGTTCCCATCATTCAGCCCCCTGTAATCAAGCTTCTCACCACCGAGAAGGAACGCAAGATCCGTATGGCATACACTCAGAAGAGCGTATCCAAGACCACGAAGATCCTCTTCCCCATTCTTATCTCCATCGTTACCTGTATCTTCGTTCCCGCTGCGGCATCTCTTATCGGCTTCCTTATGTTTGGTAACCTGATCCGGGAGTGCGGTGTTCTTGACTCTCTCTCCGAGTGCGCGCAGAAGGTTCTCGCAAACCTCATTACCATCTTCCTTGGCATAACTATCGCCTTCCAGATGAGCGCTGATAAGTTCCTTAACGCATCCACACTTCTCATTCTTGCTCTCGGTCTTATCGCCTTCATCGTTGATACCGCGGGCGGCGTGCTCTTTGCAAAGCTCTTCAACGTTATACTGAAGCTCTTCGGCAAGGATCCCATCAACCCCATGATCGGCGCGGCGGGTATCTCCGCATTCCCCATGTCGGGCAGAATCGTGCACAAGATGGCACTTGCAGAGGACAATCAGAACTTCCTGCTCATGCACTCCATCGGCGTAAACGTATCCGGACAGATCGCTTCTGTCATTGCCGGCTCGTTGGTGCTCGGCTTCTTCGCATAAGCGCGTACTGAAAGGAGAAATACAATGAATTTTGAACCTATCAAGTTTGTAGAAAGCCTTAAGTATATGGGCATCGGTATGCTCGGCGTATTCATCATCGTCGGCATCATAATCGTGGCAACCTACGGCATCGGCAAAATGACCGAGGCTATGGCAAACGCCAAAGGCGACTCCGACAAGGACGTCAACGGTTAATTGATTTTCAATAAAAAAAACGCAGACGAGATGTCTGCGTTTTTTCTTCGCTTGTAAATATTTATTTACTTTTCATTGACATTTTCACTGCAACCGCTGCAGCAGGAGCAGTTACCCGAGCAAGCACTTTTGTTCTTACCGCAGGTGGCGCCGTCGGGACAGCCGATGCACTTTCTGCCGTTTTTCTTAGCCTTTACGATGTATGCAACGGCGCCGCCGATGATAAGCACGATTGCAACTATCGGGATAATAATGTCAGCGCCCATAGCTTATACCTTAGCAGGAGCCTTCTTGGAAAGCTCATACTCCGTCGCAAGCTGCTTATTCTTTCTTATGATAAGGAAGGTGAAAACAGCCGCTATTGCAAGAACGAATACCCAGCCGACAATAGGCATCCAGGCGTTACCGTAATTTGCGCCGGTAAAGAGCGTGCCAAAGAAGTATACGAGGAAGCCTACCGAGTAGCCGACCGCGAACTGAAGTCCAACGCCCGCCCAGAGCCACTTTCTGCTCTTTATCTCGGCGTTCATAGCACCGATCGCCGCGAAGCAGGGAGGAGTGAACAGGTTGAACATAAGGAATGCAAGCGCAGCAACAGAGGTGATTCCCATAGTGGCCGCAACCTCGGAAGCACCGCTCTCAAGGATAAGCTCGTCAACGTTGATGAAATTGGTGATGCCGTAGCATACCGCAACGGTACCTACTACGTTCTCCTTGGCGATGAAGCCGGTGATAGCCGCAGCCGCGAGCTGCCAAGCAACAGCACCGATGATGGGAGCGAATATGTAAGCAAAGGGAGTTGCGATAGTAGCAAGGATGGAGTCAGAAGCATCCTCAACTACGCGGAAGTTCCAACCGAAGTTCTGCATTACGTGAACGACGAAGTTACATACGAGAATGATGGTACCCGCCTTAACGATATAAGCCCAACCGCGCTGAAGCATAGACTGGCAGGCGCGGAGAAGACTGGGCGCCTTATACTCGGGGAGCTCGATAATAAAGAAAGACTTGCGGTTCTTGTGGCCGGCGAGCTTGTTTACGAGAAGTGCGCAAAGAAGAATAAGCACGATGCCTACAAAGTACATAGAAACACCGACCCAAGGGGAGTCGCTGAAGAACACTCCTGCAAAGAGAGCAATAACGGGAAGCTTTGCACCGCAAGGCATAAAGGGAGCAAGCATAGCGGTGGCTCTTCTCTCGCGCTCGTTTCTTATTGTGCGGCAAGCCATAACGCCGGGGATAGCGCAGCCGGTACCGATGATGAAGGGTATAACCGACTTACCCGAGAGGCCGACCTTCTTGAATATGGGATCAAGAACCACGGTAGCTCTGGCCATATAGCCGCAATCCTCAAGGAGAGCGATAAGGAAGTACATTACCATTACGAGAGGAAGGAATCCGATAACGGCGATAACACCGCCTATAATACCATCAACCAAAATAGACGCCCAGATGTTGAGCTCGCCGGCCTCGTTGGCCAAGGCACCGGCAATAAGCTCCTGTCCGGATTCAAGCAGACCGACGAACAGATCCGCGATCCATACGCCGGGGCCGACCTGAGATATCCAGAATACCGCAAACATAATTACCGCAAAGATCGGGATTCCCGCCCACTTGTTGGTGAGCACGGCGTCGATCTTATCCTGATAGTTTTTGTCCTTGGTGAAGGTCTTACGCTCCTCGACAGAGGCGACGATCTTGTTTACAAAATCAAATCTCTTTCTGTCGGCAGTCTCGACCACGGTCTTGTCGGTGAGGTCGATGTCGCCCTGAACGTAGGGCGCGCTCTGTCCTGCGCCGAGCAGCTTTACCGCCGCCGCAACTGTGTCAGCAAGGCCGGCACCGTTAGTAGAGGTGGTCTCAACCACGGGGCAGCCCAGCTTCTCGGAAAGAAGCTTTACATTTATCTTATTTCCCTTCTTGCTATTGGCATCGGTCTTGTTCAGAGCGACCACAACGGGAATACCGAGCTCGAGGAGCTGAGTGGTGAAGAACAGGCTACGGCTCAGATTCGTTGAATCCACGATGTTGATTATAGCATCGGGATGCTCCTCTCTTACGTAAGCGCTGGTTATGCTCTCCTCAGAGGTGAAGGGGGACATCGAATAGGCTCCGGGAAGGTCAACGGCTATAAGCCCCTCGACACCGCCCGCATAGCTTTTTCTTATAGGGTGCTCTTTTCTCTCAACGGTAACACCTGCCCAGTTGCCGACCTTCTCACTTCTGCCGGTCAGAGCATTGTACATCGTGGTCTTACCGCTGTTCGGATTTCCTGCGAGTGCAATTCTCATAGGTTTTTCTCCTTGTATATAAAATTTTTAATAACACATTTGTATCGGTTAGCAAAGGCTAACCGCCCGGTAAAAAAATAATCCGAAGATTATTTTCTTAAATAATTATAGCCTCCACAAGCTCGGAATCGATATTATATCTGCCGTCCTTGATAGAAACGACGGAACCGCTCTTGCGATGGGAAATAACGGTTATGGGCTCGCCGCTATAGCAACCGAGAGAAAACAGAAATGCATTGAGATCCTCGTCATCGGTCTCAATAGCCTTGATAATATATTCCTTGCCTTCCTCAGCGTTGCGAAGAGTCATGACCTGCTCCTTAAAAACTCGTTCTCTTAGGGTTAGCGCCCGCTAACCGTACTACATTATACTACTTGAACTCGGTTTTGTCAATCCCTTTTTTGAAATTTTTGTGAAATTTGTAAAAATTTTTTCAAAGAGTCACGCTCGGCACTCCACCTCAAATATAAGCGCCGCCGTATTGTCCTCGGAATACTCTATCTCCTCGGAGAGCACTCGCACCGCCTCGCAAACGTCCGAGAGTCCACCGTCGGGCGGCAGCATTCCCTCAAGCATACGGGTAAGCAAAAGGCAGAAGCCAACTCTGACTGCGATCTCCCGCTCCGATTCCGCTACGCTTACGTGCCTATATATAAGATAGGTAAGAAAACGGCGCAGATATCCGTCGGCCCAGGGTGACGTACTATCCGAAATAAAGCGGCCTCTGTCCTCCTCGCGTAGCATCTCCAGCTCGGAAATACATTCGCAAAGCTCCGACGGAGTGAGTAGCGATGCGGGTATGGCGTACTTCGCGGCCAGAGCATCAAAAGCCTCGTGGAAGGAAGCCGCTCCGCTTATCACAGCAAAAATGCGCTCTCTATGCCGTAAAGTGTCAAAATCGGTTTCAGCGGCGGCGCGCTCTCGCTCGCCTACGCAAAGCATATCCGTCATATCCTCCGAGAGAATCAGTCGGCAAGCCTCCTCGCAGACGGCACCGAGCCCGAGCTCGATTCTATCGCCTATCCGGTTATAAAACCTCGGATGCTCTCTGCATATCTCCGGTATATACTCGTCGCCCCATGTCGAGATTATCCGACAAAGCCCGTTACACTCAAGAAAGGGGCACCTGCCGTCCTGGCAGGTGGAGATATGCGCACCAATCTCATCTTCGGATATATGCGAAAGAAACTCGCGGCCCTCATCGCCCATAGCGCGGTATTTTTTAATTATCTCCTCGTCCGCTTCTATCTCCCAGCCCACACAACAGCTATGGCTGCAACGGTCAGCGATGCACTTAAATTTTTTATAATAGCTCGGAGCATAAAGCTTCATATCCGTCCCCCTCGCAAGAGAATTTGACAACTTATATTTACAAAATCAGTATTTTACTATGCCGGCCTCGGTAACGACGATCTCCACCTCGGCCTGCACGCCGCCGCGAAGCACCGTAAGCTTGACCGTATCACCCACCCTTGCGTGGAGCATAAGGTCGATTATATGATACTGACGGGTGACGGTAACGCTTCTGTCACCGACCCTTCCGCCGACGAGAGCGTCGCCGACCATGAGCTTGCCGTAAGCAAGGCTCCCCTGCTCCACCGCAGACACGGTGACCTCCTCGATTATGGCAGGCTTGCCGCTTTCTGCGTTAACGGTTGCATAAGAATCGCTGATGCCGAGGCTCACACCGAGAATGGCGCGGAGCACGGATGTGTTTTCCTTGCCGAAGCAGTTGTCGATTATATTATCCGTAACCGCCGAAGCCACCGACGCAGGTATCGCATATCCGATATTCTCAACGCCGTCGTCAACTATCTTTGCGTTAACTATTCCGATAAGCTCGCCGCGGTCGTTAAAGAGTCCGCCACCGGAATTACCGGAATTAACGGCAGTATCAACTCTAATCACGCGGAATGTGACCGTGCCCGAGTTGTCCGAGGCAGTCATACTGATATACTCCGACGCCACGCTGACGATTCCGTAGGAGGTGGAAATTCCAAGTCCCTCGGGATTACCGACGGCTATTGCGTTCTCGCCGACGGCGACCTCGCCTTCTGCCGGCTTTACTGCGGAATAAACGGAGCCGCGAAGCCGCTGGCAATCTTCAACTCGCAGAACGGCAATGTCGTAAAACACCGAGCCGCCAACAAAGTCGGCACTTATAGCCTGGGACGCGTATTCCGCGCCGTAAAGATAGACCTTTATATCCTCGCTGACGCCGCTGTCGCTGGAGGCATCGTACACTACGTGATAATTGGTGATAATAAAAGCGTCACCCTGCTCTGCGTCCAGCTTGTAAATCACGCCGGAGCCCTCGGAGCTGTAGGTATTTTCATAGCTTCCGCCACCGCCGTACCCCGGGAAGAAGCCGCCGTAGCCGTAATTATTGTTCACGGTCTGGGTAAAAGCCGCAGTAACCGTCACAGATGAAAGAAGTCCCACGGAGGACGCTGCGCTCACGTCCCCGAGCTCACCCTCTACGGTGATATCGTAATTGTTTTGCGCGACGGTGCCAACAGAGGTCTCACGACCGTCGGAATACTTGACCTTAACGTTACCGGCCGCATCGGTGTAAACGTCGGTTATATAAGGCTCGCTCCCCTCTCCGTCGAGAAATGAGCAGGATGAAAATGCAAACGCAGATGCAATACAAAGCAGAAAGGATAACACGAGGGCAATGCCCTTTCTTGATGCTTCCCTTTTCATTGAAAAAATCCTTTCGGTATCAAATCGGCATAATACGCCGTGTAGATATTATAAGAGCATCTCCTTAAACCTACATAAAACAATTATATTCTGTCGCATAGACGTAAAAACTATTTTAGTATAGATACAAAAGCACTTGCTTTTCAAAACTTTTTATGATAACATATATGTAAAACGATAAACTAAGCGAGGTTTTTATGAAAAATACAAAAACCGTATCCGTGCTCGACTTCGGTGCCGTGGGCGACGGTATAACCGATGATACGAATGCTATACAGAGCGCCCTGAGCTCCGGCGCCGCCACGGTAGAGATACCCTTCGGCGCGTATAAGGTGACGAAAACTCTGCTTTTGCCCTCGAACACCGCGATCGTGGCCGACCCCTGCGCAAGAATCACGCTCCGTCCGGGAAAAAGGCTCTTCAGAGATGAATTCCTGCTTTCCAACTCCGACGTGACGGGAGGAAACGTCAATATGTCCATTACCGGCGGCGTCTGGGACGGAAACAATCGTGCGCCCGAATGCGAGAAGCCGGACATATTTGATAAAAACGGCTACAGCGGCTCTGTGCTGAATTTTGTGAACGTCAAGGGGCTCACACTGCGCGGGCTTACGGTGGCAAACTCCACTACCTACTACGTGCGAATGTCACGTCTTGAGGATTTCGTGATCGAGGACGTCAACCTTGTGTCAGATGCCTTTGGCAAAAACCAGGACGGACTGCATTTCGGCGGTGCCTGCCGCCACGGGCGGGTTAAAAATCTTCGCGCCCTCTCCTTTGGCCAGACCAATGACGATATGGTAGCGCTCAACGCCGACGACAGCATCGAGCGTGTGGAAAACCTGGGCCTTGTGCGCGACGCCATCGAGGACATCACCTTCGAGAACATCTTCGCCGAGAATTGCTATACCGTGATACGTATGCTGTCGGTTACCGCCCCCATACGCAATATTAAATTCAAGAACATCTTCGCCGGCTACCGCAATTACGCCATCAATGGCGACGGCGCAAGATACTGCAAAACGCCCCTGTTCACCGAGGAGGAATACCCCGACGGCGTGGGATACTGCGAGAATATTGAGATCGAGAACTTCGTCTGCTATCCCGTCACCGAGCTCCCTCACGGCCTTGAAGGCGGGCAGATCAATCCCGAGCACGGTCTGCGCCTTGAGGGATATTACCACAACTTCCGCATAAAGGGCTTCAAGAAGCTTCCGGCTCCCGGGGACGAAAACACCTACGCTCTGATGATGGCGAAGGTGAAGGGCACCTCGGTTGTTGCCGACGGCAAGGAATACCGCCTTAATGACACCTCCGAGGAGCTGCTGATCCGTGATTTCGGCGAGCTTACTATAAATAAAATCTGAAAAGGAACGAGATAATATGGCACTTGAAAGAAAAGATATAGATAAGAAATATAAATGGGATCTGTCGCAAATATATGCGACAGACGCGGATTTTGAGGCCGAGCTCGCGTCGGCAAAGGCGTTGATTGCTACCTTCAGCAAGCATGAGAGCGCGATGACCGAAAACGCCGCTTCTCTCTACGCCGCCCTGGCTGACAACTCTGACCTTGCCGAAAAGATACAAAAGCTGTGGTGCTACGCTTACCTCGGCTTCGCAGCGGACACCTCAGACAACTCCGCCCAGGGACGAGTGGCAAAGATACGCTCGCTGGCAGTCGAAGCAGACAGCGCCACCTGGTTCCTCACGCCGAGAATTATGGAGCTGGACGCGGTGACCGTTGAAGGCTGGTACGCAGAGCGACCCGAGCTCAGAAGCTATGACAGAATAATCGGAAAGGCGCTGGCGAGAAAGCCCTACACCCTTTCCGACGAATGTGAGCAGCTGATGGCAAAAATGGGAAGCTGCCTTGATACACACGAGGACATCAGAGGCATTTTTGCAAACTCTGATTTACAATTTGGTAAGATTCGCAACGAAAAGGGTGAGCTTGTTCCTCTGGACGACTCAAACTACGTGCCCTATCTTATGAACACCGACAGGCGTGTCAGACAGTCTGCCTTCCGTACACTTTATAAGACCTACGAGCAGTTTGCCAACACATTTGGCACGATGTATTCTCATTACGTTAAGGAGCAATGCACCCTTGCAAAGGTCCGCGGATACGCAAGCTCCATTGCCGCATCCACCTTCTCCGACGAGGTTACCCCCGTCATCTACAACAGCCTTATCAAGTCGGTTCACAAGGCTATGCCGGTTATCTACGATTACTATGAGCTCAAGAGAGCCGTTCTCGGCGTGGATAAGCTCCATATGTACGATCTTTACGCGCCCCTGGTCGGCGAGCTGGAATCAGAATACAGCTATGAGCAGGCAATCGACGAGGTGCTTAAAACCGCCAAGGTGTTTGGCGACGAGTATTACAGCGTCCTCAAATCCGGTCTGACCGAGCGCGGCTGGGTAGACGTCTATCCCACCAAGGGCAAGCGCGGCGGTGCCTTCTCCGCGGGCTGCTCCTCCACCGAGCCATATATTCTGCTCAACTATATGGGCAATTACTCCGACGTGTCCACTCTCATTCACGAGGCAGGACACTCAATGCACTCCTACTTCTCAAGAAAGTACAACCCCTCGCATAGATCCCAGTACACCATTTTCGTTGCAGAGGTTGCCTCCACGGTCAACGAGCTGCTTCTCGCCCACAGAAAGCTCGCGGAGAGCGCGAGCCGCGACGAAAAGCTCTATATCCTAAACCAGATAATGGAAACCTATAAGTCCACCCTCTACCGCCAGACGATGTTTGCCGAGTTTGAGCGTGATATTCACGCCCTTTACGAAAAGGGCACGCCCCTTACCGCCGAGCTAATCTGCAAAAATTACAAGAGACTTATCAATCTCTACTTCGGTAAGGACGTGGTCAAGGACAAGCAAATTTCCTACGAATGGATGCGTGTACCCCACTTCTACTCTGCCTTCTACGTTTACAAGTACGCAACCTGTATCTCCGCCGCCTCCGCGATAGTAAAGCGCATTGAGGAAGAGGGCGAGAGCTATATCGGAAAGTATATCGACTTCTTAAAATGCGGCGACTCCCTCTCTCCCGTGGAGAGTCTGAAGGTCGCGGGCATAGATATGACCGACCCCACTGTTATCGAAGGTGCCATCGAGGACTTCACCTCCGCGATTGCCGAGTTCAGAAGAATATATAACGAAAAGTGACATTACTGAATAAAGCCTCCCGCCGGTGGGAGGCTTTACATTTTTATTTCTGCAATGCCTCCATAATAAAGCGCACACCAAAACGCCCCCCCTTAACGAATGCCTCGCGCTCGATAATCGCGGTAAGTTCGCTAAGACCGTTGTCAAATTGATGGAAGCTTTTCTTTAATTCGTCTGATAGCTTTTCGTTCAAAGCTTTTCGCATTCCGTCACCTTATCGAGAATCTGCCTTTGCTCCGTACCACTCTCAGCAGGTAACTCGAAAAAATAACCGTCCCATAGATCAAATAATAAGTTCTGCATTTTCAGCGCCTTTCTTTTGCTTTGAATTAAGTGTCAATATAATTATAACACAGAATTAACGAAAAGGTTGACCGCTATACTGGTCAACCTTATTTTTGTTATACAAGAAAATACCGAGTCTTACCGACTCGGCATTTGTGTATTTTTGTAACCTTTGGTTTACAAAACCGATTAATAGTTCTCTTTTCTTACCTCGAAGAATGCCTGAGGATGAGCGCAAACAGGGCAAGCGGCAGGAGCCTTGGTGCCCATTACGAGGTGGCCGCAGTTACGGCACTCCCACATAGTCATCTCTGCCTTCTCGAATACCTTCTGCATCTCTACGTTGGAGAGAAGCGCTCTGTATCTTTCCTCGTGTGCCTTCTCAATAGCAGCAACGGCTCTGAACTGGTTAGCGATAGCCTTAAAGCCCTCTGCCTCTGCCTCCTTAGCGAAGGTGTCATACATATCGGTCCACTCATAGTTCTCGCCCTCTGCAGCAGCAAGAAGGTTTGCAGCGGTGTCGGAAATGCCGTCAAGGTGCTTGAACCAAAGCTTTGCGTGCTCCTTC
>CAZABU010000013.1:0-24067 GCA_964483225.1 uncultured Ruminococcus sp.
TGCCCAGCTTGCGGCGGATGAGCTCCGTGCCGCCCAGCATGTTGGACCACTGGTCATCGCCGCCGAACTGCATATTACAGCCGTATGTGCGGTAGAGATGATAGAAGTCGTAGGACTGCATTATCATGTAGTTGAATTCAAGGAAGGAAAGTCCCTTTTCCATTCTCTGCTTGTAGCACTCTGCGGTCAGCATTCTGTTGACCGAGAAGCAGGCACCAACCTCACGAAGCAGCTCGATGTAGTTAAGTCCCATGAGCCAGTCGGCGTTATTTACCATAATAGCCTTACCCTCGCCGAAGTCGATGAATCTCTCCATCTGCTTCTTGAAGCAGTCGCAGTTGTGCTGAATGGTTTCGGTGGTCATCATCTGACGCATATCGGTTCTTCCGGAAGGATCGCCGACCATCGCGGTACCGCCGCCAATAAGCACGACGGGCTTGTTGCCAGCCATCTGGAGCCTCTTCATAAGACAAAGCGCCATAAAGTGACCAACGTGCAGAGAGTCTGCCGTGGGGTCAAAGCCAATGTAAAAGGTCGCCTTGCCGTTGTTGATCATTTCCTTTATTTCTTCCTCGTTGGTTACCTGCGCGATCAGGCCTCTGGCAACGAGCTCTTCGTATATCTTCATTTTTATATCCTCACTTTGTTTTTATGCTTTTTTAATTTCGTAAACGCAGACATGTGTGTATTTTTCGCCCGCATCGTAGAAGCCGATACCGTGGTTTACGCAGTCCGGCTCGGTCTGAGTTTCAAGGCAGAAGGCCCCGTGGGTAATGCCCTTGTGTCCGCCGCGGAAGAGGGGCTTTATGTTGGACATAAAGTTGCCTATGTAGAACTGAACGCCGGGCTGATCGGTGTAAACGTTCAGTACAAGCTCACCGTTTGTTACGCTTGCCGCAAGGCCGGTGCGCACACCCGCAAACTCGCGGTAGTCGGTGGGGGAGAGCAGGAAGTTGTGGTCATAACCGATAAAGTCGCCGCCGATCCTCTCTCCGATCCTGTGGGGCTCGGTGAAATCAAAGGCGGTGCCGCGCACCTCGGGACGGTTGCCGTTCGGAATGAGCTTATCGTCAACCTCGGTGTATCTGTCGGCATAGATAGTAGCTACGTGCTCCTCGATATCGCCGCCAAATCCGTCAAGGTTAAAGTAGGAGTGGTTGGTCAGCGCTATGGGCGTCTTCCCGTCGGGGGTCGCCTCGTAGCTGATGATCAGCGTCGCGCCCACAAGGGTAAAGGTCACCTTGGTATAAAGCCCGGAGGGGAAGCCCTCCTCGCCGTCGGCAGAGAAATAAGAGAAGGTGAGGTAGTTCTCACCGCAGTCCTCCAGCTTCCAAAGCCTGTGGTCAAAGCCGTCGCCGCCGTGCAGGCAGTTCTCGCCGTCGTTCTCGGGGAGCATATATATCGCTCCGTCCATGGTAAAGCTCGCACCGCCCACGCGATTAGCCACTCTGCCGATGGTCGCGCCCTGATGGGAGCCATCCTGCAGATACTGCTCCAGAGTGTCAAAGCCGCCGATAATATCGTGTCCGTAGGGCCTGAAGGCAACCACCGTAGCTCCGCGCTCCATAACCGAAAGCTCAGCCTCGCCGTTTCTCAGCGTATATAAATAGACCTCTCTGCCGTCGGGCAGAGTGCCGAAAAGCTTCTTTTCCATAAAAACCTCCGCTGTATATAATCTTACATTTTATTATTATATAATATTTTAATTAAAAAGTAAAGGGGTTTGGGGATTTTATCTTAAAAATATAAGAATCTTCCGCCGCGCCGCAGGTTGGTGAAAAAACGCAAAAAAGAGCTACCCTCCCCGAGGGGAGGATAGCCCGAAAAAATTGTGCCGGGAAAAATTACTTGCCGTAATTGTGATTATAGAAGTATGCAGTTCCGACGAGCGTCGCCTGTCCGCTGATGGTTACGTATATCGGCATGCTGATATACTGGTGAGTCGTATCGATGCTGCCGTCGGTGGGAAGCGCTGAAATGTCGATTATACCGCCCTCCTGATATGCGGGATAACTTACTTCACTGTTATTCGCGGCAAAGGTTCCGAGATCATTCATAAGCAGGGAAACGAAGATGAACTGCCCATTGGCATTCATTATATGCGCCACCTGGTTTTCACTATACAACTGTGTGTTACCGGAGATGATCATAGGAATGGTATAACCCATGATAACGTAGTTGTTAAAGTAATTCGTATCACCCTTATTCAGATTTGCATCCGCGGAGATCGTTCCGCCAAGCACTACCTGCTGCTTTTCGTCCTCGTTTGCTCCTGCCTTGTCGCAGTCAGTAGGACCAACCTCGATGCCGCAAGCGCCGCAAGCGCCGAACTTCATATTGGTGAGGGTAACGATGCTGGCATTGACTACAATTCCGGTGGAGTAGCAGTCGTAAGCATGGATGTTCTCGATCTTTCCGTCGGTGATGCATGCAAGGTTTACACCGACCTTAAATCCGGAGGAGGTAAAGTTCTTACAGTTGACGTAGTATTCTGCATCCGGGTAACCGAGAGAGCCGATGCTGATACCTACGGTATAGCATCCGTATGCATTGGTTCCGACATTCGCTGGGTCAATTGCGTACTTGGTAGGATCATAGGTCACAGGACAGTTACCGACAACCTCGATGTTGTTGAACTCAACGGTGAAGGACTTTCTCGTTGCATCGGATTCGGTTCCGTCCGTAGTCCATGCCTCCGCGCTGAAGATAGAAGAAAGTCTGGGGAAGTAAAACTCTACATTGTTGTCATTGTAATAATCCTGATATTCCTGCTCGGTGAATATTCTCATCTGAGAACCGTCTATCCTGTGGTTATTACCGTTGATACATACGCTCTTGTTGACCGCTTGGATACGGTTTTTGGGACCGCCGTTAGGAAGAGAAGAGAAGATCTCCGCGACGGTCTGCTCAGCCTTGGGAAGGAGAGCTGTGGGAGGCACGAGGTCATAGCCGTACTCGTAGGGAGTTTCTCCCTCGCCGACGCTGGTGTCAATTACCTTCTCGGTGACAACGATGTTGACGATCTGGCCGTTATACTTCGAGCTTCTCATAAGAGTGTTCAGCTCCTGGAAGGTGGATACGTTATAGCCCTCGTTGATATTGAAGGTATAGGATGCGGTTGCCTCGACTCGGCTTCCCGATGTCGAAACGACAGTAGCTATGACCTTGCCGGTCATCTTGAAGGTGATCGCACCGTCGGCATAGGTAGCAACGTCATCACCGGTCGCACCGCTCTCGTGAGTGAATCTGAGGGTGTAGTCATGGCAGACAAGCTCGCCGCCGCGAATGGTGGGAACGAAGGCGAGAGCTTCGTACGCACTCGTGTCGGGGTCTATCATAGAGAAGGCGTACTCGATGTTGGTTCTCTGCTGGAACACCTCAGGGATAGCGACTGCATCGGGGGGAACTATCGAGGTTACCTGAATGGTTGCAGAGATATCCGTGCCTACTATGGTAGCGGTTACGGTTGCGTTTCCGTGACCTGTCGCAGTGAAGTAGCAGAGATTGCCATCTTGCTCGAGGGAAAGATACTGCGCGCCGTCGGTTACGGCGTACTCGACGTCGAGGTCAGCTACCTCAACGAGGTTACCGTTATAAATAGTAGCAGCTACGGTGGGAGTGGTGGTGCCGTTCTTGTCAACGGTAACGTTTTTGTTGGAAAGGTTGAGGAAATATTTCTGAGCGTTGATCTCCTCCTGAGTTGCCATAACGGTGATCTCAAGCTCGTTGGACACCACCTCGCCAAAGGAGGCCTGCACCTTAACGGTTGCTCCGGTGGGGGCGCTCGCACTTATAACGAGGGTGTTGCTCCTGATTTCGGCGTATTCTGCGCCCGCGGTGATATTCCACTCGATAAGCGAAGCAGATGCATTAGAGGGAGTGAGGACTGCAGACAGACCTACGGAATTGCCCTTAACCACGTCGGTAGAGCCGAGCGCGGATATTTCAATACCGGTGATGGGAGTACCTACGGTGATCGAGAGGGAATTACTCTTTATTTCACCGATCTCAGCGTGGAAGTAAACTACCGCGCCGATAGGTGCATCGGGCTCAACGGTGATAACACCGTTAACTATAGAAACGTACTCGGCGTTATTCTCAACTACCCACTCAATATCCTTGTTACTTGCATTGGTAGGATTGAGTACTGCGGAGATAGCCTTGGAGCTGTCGGGCTCAACGTTTGTAGAGCCGCTGATGGATATTTCAATGGATTCAAGAGGAGTACCTACGGTGATCGTAAGAGAATTACTCTTTACCTCGCCGATTTCAGCGTGGAAGGTGACCTCTGCCCCGATGGGAGAGCCGGGCTTGACGAAAATGGAATTACCGTCAAAGTAGACGTAATCCGCGTTGGTGTCTGCGACCCAGGTGATAACAGTATCGGTTGCGTTCTGGGGATTAAGAACAGAGGAGATCGGCGCGGAGGAGCCGGGCTCGATATTGGTGATGCCGTCGGCAGAAATTTCGATGGATTCAAGAGCAATGCCTACGGTGTAGGAAAGCTCGTTGGAGCTGACAGAGCCGCTTGCCGCGTGGAGCGTAACCTTCGTACCGGCAGGGGTCGCCTTATCAATGTAGAGCACGCCACCCTCGACCTTTGCATAGGCCGAGCCCTCGGAAACGACCCAGGTTACCGTATCGGTGCTGGCATTGGTGGGCAGAACACTCATAGAGATAGGATAGCTGTCGCCTCTGTCGAGAATCTCGGGAGCCGCGGAGCTGATGGTGATTCCCTCGATGGGAATACCTACGAGTATGGAGATGATGTTGGATTCAACGTCGCCTGCCTTGGCGTAAAGCTCGATCACAGTGCCGAAGGGGGCGTCGTTATTAATGGTGATAACGTTTCCTATAACGGTAGCATAGTCGCCGCCGTTATCCTTGAATACCCACTCGTAGGTGCCGTTCGTTGCGTTAGCGGGATTGAGGCTAACCGCAAGCTGGGCGGAGGTGCCCTTGTTCATATTTGTAGATCCGCTAATAGAAGCGGTAAGGCTTACAAGGGGATAACCTACGGTGTAGGTAATAACGTCGGACTCAATATTGCCTGCAACTGCCTTGACCCGGATCTGCGAGCCGGTAACAGCATTCTCACCGACGGTGATCAGGTTGCCGGATACACTCGCATAGGAGGCGCAATCGTTGACGAATACAAGGCTGTAATTACCGTTCGTTGCGTTGGTGGGATTGAGAGTGACCGTTACCTGCGCATTGTTTCCGGGAAGGATGTTGAGTGCGCCGAGAGGAGCGATTGTAAGGCTCTCAAGGGGATAGCCCACGGTGTAGGTAATAACGTTGGACTCAATATCGCCTGCAACTGCCTTGACCTGGATCTGCGAGCCGGTAACAGCGTTCTCGCTGACGGTGATCAGGTTGCCGGATACACTCGCATAGGTGGTACAGTCGTTTACGAATACAAGGCTGTAATTGCCGTTTGTGGTATTGGTGGGATCAAGAGTAACTGCTACCTGCGCGGTGTTGCCGGCAAGAAGGTTCAGGGAACCTATGGCAGAGATGGATATCTCACTGAGAGGATAACCGACGGTGAAGGAAAGCTCTGTAGACTTAAGATTGCCTACGGAGGCCTGCACCTTAACTACCGTTCCGGTTGCAGCGTTCGCGTTAATTACAAGCACGTTGCCGGAAACGACAGCGGCATCTGCGCCCTCGGTAATGGTCCATGCTATGTCGGACTGCGCACCCTCGGGAGCTACGGCAGCGGAAAGCACAACGCTCTGTCCCGCGATTATATTGGTAACACCGTTAGCAGATACGGTAAGCTCGGTAGCAGGAACGCTTACGGTAAGGGTGACCTCGTTAGAGACCGTTGCACCCTCGCGTGCTATTACCTTGATGGTGGCACCGTGAGGTGCGGTGTTCAAAACGGTCAGCGTATTGCCGACGAGCGTTGCATAGTTGCCGCCCGCTGCAATGCTGTATACAACGTCCTCGGAGGGAAGATCCTCGGCTCCCTCTGATCTGAGGACTGAGGAAAGGGTGACGCTGTCACCGCGTGAGAGCTCGGTCTTGCTGGCTGTAAGAACGAGAGAGTATACTACCGGGGTGCTGGTAGTACCGTCTGTGACGGGTTCGTCCGTGCTCGGGTCCTCCGGCTTTGATATTATGCCGTTGAGCGCATCGCATGCGGTACAGCAAAGTATTAAAGCCAGGAGAAGAGCAACCAGTGTTAATGGCTTGAAAAGTTTTTTCATTTCTTTTTCTCCTTTTTGTTTTTGTTTATATGCATCGGCATATCCGATTACATCACTTAAATAAATAGGAAGGTGATCTCGATTATCGCGTCGGGCGAGTTCTTATCACCGATATAAGCGGTCAGCGTACCGAGTCCGCTGATGCCTCTGACGTGGGTGATAACGCCGTTTTCAAGGGTGGCATAGTCGCTGTCAAGCTCGATAACGACGTCGCTCTTATCAAATCCATCCCCGACAACAAGATAATCGAGAATGTTGAGCGAGGCGGTGCTTACCTTGTAGCCTACGCCGGTCTGCTCAACGCCCTCTGCATTTATGAAATCGAAGGAAATCGCCGAGGCGGAATCAATTACGGTAACCTTGCAGGTGTCTGTGATGCCGCCGAGGACGGTGGTGACGGTTATAAAGACCTCGCCTGCGGCGTGCGCGGTTATTTTACCGAGCTTATCGACGGATACTATCGTAGGATCGGAGGAGGAGTATGTAACTCGCTTGTCAAGCGAAACAGGCGCGTCCACCTCGGCAGAAAAGGCGTAGCTTTCGCCAATACTCATTGAGTGCTCGGATTTGGATATCGTCACGCTGTATGGTACGTCTGCGGTTACCAATACGTTAAGAATAGCAACCTTAGCGCCGTCATCGGTCTTGACCGAAACCGTAGTGTGGCCGTAATGAACACCGCGGATAACGCCGTTTGCATCAACGGTACAGATATTTTCGTCACCGGAGAAATAGGTAACGTTTTTGTTAGTTGCAAGCTCCGGATATATGCGGATGGCGGTGGATTTTTCTCCGCCTTGCGGTACGGTGAAGTCAATATCGTCGGTATACGCAGTACCGATACGGTCAACGAACTCCACTCGCTCTACCGAAATGTACTGGTAAATGGAGAGTATGCGTCCCGCAAAGGCGATAATGATGAGTAGCACTATCGGTAACACCGCCAGAATTATCAGTATAGTTTTTTTCATAGTTAGCTCACATTTCTATTTTGTCGTAGGTCAGATTTATACGCAGAACCATAGTGTGTACGCGGTAAACCATAAATACGAAGGAGATACAAATGATAATAATGTAGGGTAATACCACGTTTTCCACAGCCGACATCATTATAACGATAATACCGAGGATAAATCCGATGATCAGACCGGATACCAAGGCCTTTGGCGTGGTTTTGCTGACCGTGGATGATTCCTCATCACCCTGCAGATTTACGGTAGGATTCTTTATATCGCTGTCAATGCAGTATGCGATATGACCGATGGCCGCCATCGTGATTGCCACAGTTCCGAGCACGATCTGCCACACAGGGTAGATCAGGCAGGAGATAATAGCGGTCAGGATAAGAGCGCCGATGGTAAACACCGCGTTGAAGCTGAATTTTGCGAACATCTGAGTGAAATAATCAACGGGGATTATCTTGGAGGTGTAGAAGTTACCTCCGTCACGGGATACTGCCGATGCAGAAGAAATATTTGATAGCATGGCAAGTATAGCAACGACCATTACGTGCGCTCCCGCAATCATGTTCACGCCAGCCTGGTTTACTGTTATCGACATCAGGAGCCTGTCGTAGGAGAATACGATGAAGGGCATCAGGATCGTAAAGAGGAAGTATTCGAAGACGTCGGTCGTGGATCTAAACACGCAGCGGAATTCCTTTATAAACAGGGAAGCGAAGGTCGAGCGCGCACGGAAGGGTATTTCCTTCTTTTTGTTATGCTTCACGGTGTTCTCAAGGCTCGTCATAGCGATCTTGAAGAAGAAGTACCTGGTGAAGAGAACTGTTGCAGCAACAACAACGGCGCAGCCTGCAATGAATATCAGGTAGAAATACCACTTGGAGAAGCTGAACATTCCCTGAGCCAGCTGATAATAGACGGGTATGCGGCTTCCAAGTGCTGCAATCATTGCGTTGATGCGCTTTACCGTCTCATACTGCTCGTTGGCGATATTGAACTCGCTTGCCATTCCGCCAATGAAGGAAACGTAGACCCAAAGGCAGACGGCCACAAGGCTGAATACTGTAACGATTGCCAGGGCTGTGTGCTTTTTAAGGAATCGGATCACCCACATCAGCGGCACGCTGAGAAACGCCGCCACAGCAATGGGAAGCAAGGGGAGCAATATCAGCATAATGGGAATGGACAGGTAATAGCTTACTTCCATAGGCTGATAGGACTGCACTCCGAGGGTGTAGAAAATAGGGAATGAGATGGAGGCGTTGACCGCCAGCTCATTGATGTAGATCATTAAAAGCTTTGAAATGAAAAGCTGATTCGGCTTGATGGGAAGACAGACGAGCATCTCATTGTCCTTGCAAAGATACAACGTGTTGATTACGTTGCCTGTTGCGAAGGCGAGGGAAATGATCTGAGTTACCAGGAGTATCAGGGACAGCAGCTCTGCGTTTACCGCAAAGCCGAGGATCATAACCCGTGATAAGGCAAGACTTACACCGAAGGTACCCAAAATCAAGAGAAACAGCGCTTTGGATATCGCCGTAATCATGGTTTTCGGCGTGGCGGTCTTGAGCAAGTCGGTCTTGTTGTCGATCTGCAGCTTTAAAAGCCGGAGAACTGTACTCATATTCACTCCTCGTTTATTTCAGAATCGTTGCCAGGCTCGTCGATAACGCTCATAAATATCTCCTCAAGCGACTCGCCTCTTGCCTTAAGCTCGTGGATGTCGTATACTCCCTGAAGCCTGCCGCCCTTGATTATACAGCAGCGGTCGCACAGGTTTTCTACTACGTCAAGAATGTGAGAGGAGAAGAACACGGTGTTCCCGGCCTCTGCATGCTGCTTCATAACCTTCTTGAGCTGATACGAGCTTTGAGGATCAAGACCGGTAAGCGGCTCGTCAAGTACCCAAAGCTTAGGATTGTGAACGAGTGCGGCTATAACCGATATCTTTTGCTTCATTCCGTGGGAATAGCTCTTTATAGGATTATGAAAGGCATCGTGCAGCTTGAATACGTCGAGAAGCCTGTTGGCCCTTTCTTCGGCCACTTTGGGGTCTACGTTGTAAAGATTTGCGATGTGGTTTACGTATTCCTTTCCGGTAAGTCTCTCGAACACCGCGTGGTTATCCGATACGTAGCCTATCTTCATCTTTGCGGCGAGAGGGTCGGTCTTGATAGATATACCGTCGATCAGAATATCGCCGTGCTGGAAGGGATAGATGCCCACAAGGCTCTTGATAGTGGTGCTTTTTCCGGCACCGTTTGGGCCGAGGAAGCCGTAGATCTCGCCGGCCTTAAGCGATATGGAGAGATCCTCGACGGCATTTACGGTCGAATCTCCGTAGCTTTTCGTTAAATTTTTGATTTCTAACATACGAACTCCTTAAAAAAGACGGTCAGTCGATAAAGTTTTTTGGGCGGATGGACGTCTTGCCCGTGATCTTTTCGTACAGGTCAATGCTCGACCCTCTCAGTGCCAGGTGGTCGTCCTCAAGCTTGTAGAAGAATTTTACGAGTAGGTAGAACAGCAAGCAAAGAAGGAAGAATCCGAAATAAACCGTGAGAATTATTATAGGATAAACTATAAATCTGCCGATTCTGAAGTAATAATCCTCTGCAAATTCCATGAAGGGGAAGTAATCAAAGGCGATTTCGTGATCGAACATATAGAAGTAGTTAACGGTTTGGCCGGTAACGTCGGAATATCCGTTAAGGATCGTTCCGCTGATAAAGCAGAACAGAAAATATGCGGTAAATCCAATAAATAGGTATTTTATACTTTTTAAGTCGATTCGCTTGAATATGCGGAGTCCTGCGGCGAGAGCGGGTATCATAAGCACCAGCGCGTGCTCGTAGAGGAAATGAACGTTCCAGAAGCTGGCATCGCCAATACCGAAGTCGGGAGCTACGATGGCGAAAATCGTGCCCACCGTATTCGCTATAAAGCAAAAGTGGAAGAACTTTTCCCACTTGAATATAACGGCAAGGAAGAAGAAATAGGAAGCGATGTTACAAAGCTGGAATGGCAGACGGCCTATCGTGATGCCCATAATGTAAAGGGAATTATAGTGGAAGAAGAGCACTATCGCCAGATACAGGCAGATCGCATATCTGTCCTTGTACGGCCTGAATCGGAAAAGATAGTAAAGCGCAAGGGTTGCTACCAGAATGACAGCTATCCAGATCAGGTGGTACGCGCTCATACGCTCGGGCATCATTTGATTGTATCCCAAGAAGCCCTGAGGAACGTAGGAGGGCATGGAAACGATCGCCACTCCAATAACGCCGAAGATAAAGCTGCTCCATTCGGAGATGCTTTTTACACGGAACAGGTGCCTTTCCGATATATGCAGGATTATCGGAATCGCAATGGCCAATGTCAACTCCAGGACGAAGTATGCGGCGCGCAAGCCCTCGGGAATGTGAATACCGTGAGCTGCCGGATCGTTGAAATACGCCATAAAGTCCTCGAAGAATACGACGTGGAGGATGGCGAAGGGGAGAGAGAAGTATCCCGCGAGGTTACGGAACACCCGTCTGTCGGAAAATACCGCCATGGGAAGTACCGAGTACGTAGAGAAATATCCCCAACGGAGTATCATCTGAAGCGTATCCGTTGTTTCATATTTCACCTGCTCGTACCAGCCGCCGTTTATAACAAGGTAGATCGAATCGGACAGCCATTCGCGGGTGAAGCCTATGGCACAGAAGACTACGGTAAGTATTTTCAGAATTTTAATTCGGTTTTGCGGCTTGGCTCGTGTCAGCAACAGAACGAGCAGCACGGTAATGCCGGCGATGCCTGCGGTTATTGATTGAAACATAAGACCTCTGTAATTTGTAAAATTTGCGCCGAAAGTTGGGTCGGTGCATGAAACTCGTTATGAAAAAGTGAAGCAAAAGCATTTGCTAAACAAGATCGGAAAAAGCAAAAGAGCCGTCGGAAGGCGGGGCGGCGGCCCCGTCTGCTAACAGCTCAAATTATACTATTCCGATCCGATAAGTGCGCGCGAAAAAGACAGGCTATAACGTCTGTCTGTCTGTCTGTCTGTCTGTCTGTCTGTCTGTCTGTCTGTCTGTCTGTCGCTAACGCTCTGCTTTCGTTGTGTGGCATAATGTCGTTCTCCTGTACAAGTATACTTTTCCGCTCTCGCAAGTACAAAGCAGCTTTCCTATCGCCCCCATTCTAACAGAAACCGACAATGTTTACAAGAGCTTTTAATAATATTTAATACGCAAATTGAGTTTTTGCGATAAATTGTTATTTTTGAATACCTATTGACATTTTCTGTAACTTATGGTATAATACGCTTGTTGTAATTACAACAAGCCGAGGAGCGGTAATGGAGAAAAGATTCAAGAATTTTACAGTGCTTATGACGGGTATTGGCAGAAGCATACATAAGATCAAGACCGAGGAAATGGCGGAGTTTGAACTTAAAAGCTCTCACGTTTCCTGCCTTTATTATCTGTATAAGGCAGACTCGCTTACCGCAAAGGAGCTGTGCGATATATGCGGAGAGGATAAGGCAAATATCTCGCGCTCGCTGAAATTTCTTGAGCAGCATGGATACCTTACCTGTAATTCGAGAACGGAAAAGCGCTATCAGTGTCCGATCGCTCTGACCGATCAGGGAAGAGCCGTGGGGGCTCGCATAGCCGAAAAAATCGACCGTGTACTCGAGGTCGCAGGCCACGGGCTTTCAGAGGAGCACCGAGCGATAATGTATAGCAGTCTTTCGCTGATATACGATAATTTGCGTCGGATCTGCGACGGCTATGACGGTTGAGCGGCAAGAAACGTCTGACAGAATTGCGCTCCGGATGTCAAATGAAAATTTGATGATGTTACCGCAATTTTTGAATTCAGTATAGGAGATTGATTTATGAAAATATTTGTTGATTCGGGCAGTAGTATAAAGCAAGAGGAACGCGGGCGCTACGGCGTTGAGATTCTGCCCTTGAAGCTTCTGATCGGAGGCAAGGAGTACCTTGACGGAGTTGATCTGTCGATGAGCGCCTTTTACGATGCGCTGATAAATGACAAACTGTTTCCCAAGACCTCGCTCCCCTCGCTCGGTGAGGCGGAGGAGCGCGTCAGAGCCGCGCTGGATGAGGGCGAGGACGTTCTGATAATCACCATATCCTCGGCGATCTCCGGAACCTATAACGCCATACGCCAGCTCTTTGCCGATGAGCCCCGCGTCTGCGTCGTTGATTCAAAGACCGCTGTGGGCGGTATTCGGATTCTTGTAGAGGAGGCCAATAAATATCGGTGTGAGTCGCTGGATTTCGTAGAGAAAAAGCTCCTTGCCCTCATTCCGCGCCTCCGCGTTGTGGCGATCCCCGACACCCTTGAGTACCTTTACCGCGGCGGCAGACTCAGCAAAACCGCTTGGGTCTTTGGCAGTGTCCTTCAGCTGAAGCCGCTTATCAGCCTCGATAGCTACGACGGCGGTGTGAAGGTACTTGGAAAGGCTCGCGGTAAGCATCGCGCGATGGAAACGCTTGCAGGCCTGCTCAACGAAATGAACTGTGACGCTGAGTATCCTATCATTCCGTCTTATACCTACAACAGCAACAATCTTGACGAGCTGATAGTGCTCACTGACGAAAAATACAAAAAGCAAATGACCGTGTACGACGATCTCGATCCCGCGGTGGCATGCCATTGGGGTCCCGGTGCCTTTGGCTATATATTTGTGGCTAAAATGTAAACTATACATATCAAAACAGCGGTTTTGCCGTGGTATAACCGCCGAAAGATCAAGAGAGAAAATGTAAAAAATGCATTTGCTCTCTTTTTTTTGCCTCAGGCTTTTTTATTTTTACTATCCGTTGACTTTCGGTACGTTATATGTTATTATATATAATATATTCATGTGTGCGTTTAGGAGAGTGGAAAAATGAAAAAAGCGACGATCATCATAAACGGCGCGGGCGGTGTCGGAAAGGATACCCTCTGCGAGCTTGCGGCAAAGCATTTTTCGGTGGAGAATATCTCCTCCATAACTCCCATAAAGGAGATTGCCGCGCAGTGCGGCTGGGACGGCAGAAAGGACGATAAGTCCAGAAAGTTTCTTGCCGACCTGAAGGCGCTGTCGGTGGAATATAACGACTATCCAACCCTCTGGTGCGCCGAGCGGTACGGACAGTTCCTTGCTTCGGAAAAGCAGATACTCTTCGTACATATCAGAGAGCCCGAGGAGATCGCAAAGCTGGTGGCGAGAACCGCAGGAAAGGCGAAGACCCTGCTCGTCAGAGCGGGTGCCAGAATGCAGCGCGGCGCCTACGGAAACGCTGCCGACGATTGCGTGGAGAACTATTCCTACGATTACTACTTTATGAACGACAAGACCCTCGATATCGCAGAGGCCGAGTTCGTGGGGCTTCTTGGGAAAATACTTGAGGAGGCAGACTGATGCTAAAAAAATTCAAGGACTCAATAGTTTATCAGATCTATCCCCGTTCATTCTGTGATTCCGACGGTGACGGCGTGGGAGATATCCCCGGAATAATTTCGAAGCTTGACCACATAGCCGCCCTGGGCGTCGACGTTATATGGCTCTCGCCGGTATATCTCAGCCCCAACGACGATAACGGCTACGATATCGCCGACTACAAGGCCATACAGCCCGAGTTTGGCACCATGGAGGACTTTAACAGGCTCCTCGCTGAGGCCAAGGCGCGGGGTATTTCCATAATTATGGACCTGGTCATCAACCATACCTCCGACGAGCACGAGTGGTTCCGCCGTGCCCTTGCAGGCGAAGAAAAATACAAGAATTACTATATCATCGAGAAGGGCCGTGACGGGGGCCTGCCCAACAACTGGGGCAACTTCTTTGCAGGCTGCCCGTGGGATACCTTTGGCGATCCCGCGAATAACGAATACTATCTGCATCTGTTCTCGAAAAAGCAGCCCGACCTCAATTGGCATAATCCCGATGTATACGCCGAGATATGCGATATTATGCGCTTCTGGCTTGACAAGGGTGTTGCCGGCTTCCGCTGCGACGTTATCAACGTCATCTACAAGGACACCCTTGCCGACGGCAAACAGCAGCTTGCCCTCACTGGTAAGGAGCATTATATCTCCACCGACGGCTGTCATAAGATACTCGCCGACCTTCGCCGTGACGTGATGGATAATTACGAGGCATTTACCGTTGGCGAAACGGTTATGGTAAATACCAAAATGGCCGGCGACCTTTGCAACGAGGATCGCCGCGAGCTGGATATGGTCTTTGCCTTTGAGCATATGGAGTGCGACCAGATAGGCGTGAAGTGGTTCAAGACCCGCTTCAAGCCCCGGAAGCTTATGCGATGCCTTACCAAGTGGCAGACTGAGCTTAACTGGAACACCTGCTACCTTGAAAATCACGATCAGCCCCGCTCGGTCACCAGATTTACTAAGGGCGGAGAGTGGCGCAAAACGGGTGCGAAAATGCTCCTCGGTCTTCTCTTTACCCTCAGAGGAACGACCTTCGTCTACCAGGGGCAGGAGATCGGTATGACCAACGGCGCCTTCGGTTCCCTTGACGAGATAATGGATATCGAGAGCCACACCGTTGATAAAATGGCAAAGAGCCTCGGTATAATCCAGCCCTTCCGCTGGAATCTGATAAAAAAGACCTCCCGCGACAATGCAAGGACGCCTATGCAGTGGAGCAGCGCCGAAAACGGCGGCTTCACCGAGGGCAAGCCCTGGCTCAAGCTCCACCCGAATTACAAGGACGTGAACGTTGAGGCCGACCTTGCCGACAGCGACGGCGTTATTGCCTTCTTCAAGAGCCTCGCCGCCTTCAAGCGCGACTCGGATATTCTGAAGGACGGCTCCTTCCGCCAGCTTTACGCAGGCAAGTGGGTCTACGCCTTCGAGCGTGAGCTGGACGGCAAAAAGCTCATTTCCGTATGCAACTTCTCCACGAAGGCACAGCCTGTGCCTAAGGGGATTTTTGGCGAACCCGTTCTTTCAAATTACGGAGATAAGGCAGAAAAGCTCCGCCCCTACGAGTTCCTGCTGCTCCGTCCCGAGGAGGCTACTGAATGATAACCTTTGAAAACGGCGTGTTTACGCTGACAACAGCCAATACAAGCTATATCTTCGAGGTTGATCGCTACGGTCACCTCGCTCATATCCATTACGGCACGCGGCTTGAAGCGACGGACGCCGAGGCTCTGCGGCTGAAAAACAATATCACCCTCGGCTCTGCGGTAGAGTACAATGCCGAGAGCACAGGCTACTGCCTTGACACAGAGCTGCTTGAGTATTCGGGCATCGGAAAGGGCGACTATCGCCATAGCCCAATAGAGCTGATAATGCCCGATGGCAGCTTCGTCACCGATTTCGTTTACGATTCCCATAAGATAACCGACGGCTCCTACGAATGTGAGGAGCTTCCCACGGCTTACGGAGAGGCGAAGACGCTTACCGTGACCCTCGCTGATAAAAAATATCCCGCGGTAAAGCTCCTTTTGAACTACACGGTCTACGAGGACTCAAACGTTATTGCCAGAAACGCCGAGCTTGTAAACGGCGACGGCGGATACGTATATATCAGAAAGCTTATGAGCTTTATGCACGACCGTCCTAGGGCGGATTTTGACCTCATCACCCTTGATGGCGGCTGGGCTAAGGAGGCACACTCCCACAGACGTCCCGTAAGCTACGGAATTTACGTCAACGACAGCACCACCGGTGCATCATCAAACAGACATAACGCAGGCTTCCTTCTCGCTTCCCACACCGTAACCGAGGATATGGGCGAGGTCTACGCCTATAATCTCGTCTACAGCGGCAACCATTACGGTGCCGTTGAGCGCTCCTCCTTCGACACCCTGCGGGTGATGTGCGGAATCAATCCCCATTGCTTTCTTTGGCGTCTTGGCGAGGGCGAGAAATTCGTCACACCCCAGGCGGTAATGACTTACAGCCCCTTCGGCATTAACGGTGCGTCGGGCAATATGCACGACTTCGTGAACGAAAATATCGTCAGAGGCGAGCACAAGGGTGCGAACAGACCCATCGTTATAAATAACTGGGAAGCGACGTTTTTCAATTTTAACCGACGCAAGATCCTGGCGCTTGCGAAGCGGGCAAAAAAGCTGGGTGTGGAAATGCTCGTCCTCGACGACGGCTGGTTCGGCGCAAGAAACAATGACTTCGCCGGACTTGGCGACTATAACGTCAACAGAAAAAAGCTGCCCGGAGGACTCGGTAGCCTTTCCGCAAAAATAAATAAGCTCGGACTTAAATTCGGACTCTGGTTCGAGCCCGAATGTGTGAACGAGGACAGCGACCTCTATCGCGCGCACCCCGATTGGGCGATACGCATACCTGACAGAGAGCCGTCGGTGGGTAGACATCAGCTGGTGCTCGATCTTACCCGTCCCGAGGTGCGCGACTACGTAGTCGAGTCGGTGTGCTCGGTGCTTGAGAGCGCGAATATCGAGTATGTCAAATGGGACTATAACCGCCATATCAGCGATGCTTATTCGCTCTCGCTGAAAAATCAGGGCGAGTTTTATCACAGATACATTCTCGGACTTTACGATATCCTTGGTCGCATCTTCTATCAGCGTCACCCGGAGATCCTGCTTGAAAGCTGCTCCTCGGGCGGTAATCGCTTCGATCTCGGTATGCTCTGCTTCTCTCCGCAGATCTGGACCTCGGACGACACCGACCCCATAGAGCGCCTTGAGATACAGGGCGGAATTTATACCCTTTATCCACAGTCTGCAGTGTCGGCCCACGTATCAATGGCGCCCCATCAGCAGACCCTGCGCGATACGCCACTTTCCACCCGATTCAACGTGGCCTGCCTCGGCGTGCTGGGCTATGAGCTGGATTTTGCCGAGCTTACGCCTGCGGAGCTTTCGGACATCAAGGCGCAAATAGCCTTCTACAAGGCTCACAGACGCACTCTCCAGTACGGCAGGCTCTACCGTGTCGGAACGGGAAAGGACAATCAGAAGAGCTTCCTCGTCAGAGGAGAAGGGGAGAGTGTTCTCGGACTCTATCAGACCTATGCTCCCGCCTGCCCCGGCAGAGATATACTGCGCGCGCCCTATCTTGAAGGCGAGAAGCATTACTCCGTCGATACGGTAGGCCAGCGGCTCAGAGTACGGCGCTTTGGTTCGCTGATAAAGCATTTGGCGCCTGTTTCTCTGCGCGCCGACGGGTGGATCGTCCGTACGGTTGACAGACATTATGAGATGACGGACGGAGCAGAGCATTATGAGTGCTCGGGAGCCGCGCTCCGCTCGGGCATAAATCTTTCGATGCAGTACAGCGGCACGGGCTATGATCCCTCCCTTCGTATACTCGGCGATTTCGGATCAAATATCTACCTGATAAAGGAGAAAAACAATGGATAAGCAAATGAAGCGCAATAAATACTGCTTCGGCCTCGGTACGGTCGGCAGAGACGCGATGTATTCTCTGGTAAGCATGTACCTTCTCAATTACCTGACCGACGTGGTCACCTTCTCGGACGGCGGCCTTGCGGCCATCGGCGTGATGCTCACCCTGTTCGGTATCTTCGACGCGGTCATCGACCCCTTTGTCGGCGGAATCGTCGATAACACCAAGACCAGGTGGGGAAAATTCAAGCCTTGGATATTTATCTGTATGATAGGTATGGGGCTTCTCACTATTCTTATGTTCCATAATTTCGAGATGAATGAGGTTGCTCATATAGTTCTTCTCGGCGTGACATATCTTATGTTCAGCGTACTTTTCTCGCTCAACGACATCTCTTATTGGTCGCTTATGCCCGCTATCTCCAAGGATCAGAAGGTGCGCGAGGGTGTTGGCTCTTTTGCAAGGATCTGTGCCAACGTCGGTATGTTCGCAATGGTTCTGATATACACGATGATCCCCGATATTATGCGCCCCTTCGGCCTTGAGGGCAGGGACGCTTATACGGTATTCACCGTGATCACCGTTATTATAATGTGGGCCTTCCAGAGCATAACCCTTTTCGGCGTCAAGGAGGATCAGAGCACTCTTGTAAAGCAGGAGCGCACGACCTTGAAGGATATCTTCCGCGCCCTTGTCAAAAACGATCAGCTCATGGTCACCGCCCTTTCCATGGCCCTCTTTATGATAGGCTATTGTACCACCACGGGCTTCGGCCTTTACTACTTCAAGTATGCCTACAAGGACGAGGGAGTGTATATGGTATTCGCCGCCGTTCTTGCCGTGGCACAGCTCACCGCTCTGTCGGTATTTCCCCTCTTCAGGAAGAAATTTTCGAGAAAGCAGCTCTATTTCGGCTCTATGGTGGCCGTGGTCGTTTCTTATATAATCTTTTTCCTCTCCTTCGAGCTTCTTCCTCTTATAGTGATCGCCGGCCTCGGACTCTTCTTTGCACAGGCGTTTATTCAGCTGCTTATGCTGCTGTTCCTTGCCGATGCCGTGGAGTACGGTGAATGGAAGCTCGGTAAGCGTAACGAGTCGGTCTCCTTTGCGATCCAGCCCTTCATTAACCAGTTTGGCGGAGCGGTCAGTAAGGGTATCGTATCCTTCACGCTTATAATTTCGGGCATCAATATGATTGCAAACGCCGCAGGCGCAGAAACCAATCCCGAAAAGGCCCTGGAGATAATTAATTCCACCCCCGACTCGGCAATATGGATCATGAAAATAGCTATGATGATCCTGCCTTTGATATGTATTCTCGTAGGCTTCATCATCTATCAGAAAAAGTTCAAGATAGACGAGGAGCTTTATGCGCAGATCGTTTCCGACCTTGAGGAGAGAAACGGTCAGGCAGCCGCGGACACAGAGACAAAGAACGCCGATTGACAGGAAAAATCAGGGAGCGAAGGAGTATCCACAGCTATGGATAAGTGTGTAAAAAAGCAAGAAACTGCGGCCCCTGCCGACCTTAGTGAAAAATGGGCGGAGATAGAAGCCGCCTACGGCGCCGAGGTCAGAGAGGCTCTCGAAATGCTTCACGGCTACTACGACGGACCCCGCATCGCCGAATGGATAGCGAGTCTTTATGATCCCGAGGTCGGCGGCTTCTACTACTGCAAGAGCGCCAGAGATACCGACGGGTATCTTCCCGACCTTGAATCCACATCCCAGGCGCTGAGCGTTCTCAGCGAGCTTGGCGCTATCCCCTCGGATAGAATTAACGAGATTTTCCCCGAGCGCATCAGAGCGCGTATGGTCGAGTTTGCGAGAGGTCTGCAGTCGCCCGCGGACGGATATTTTTACCATCCCCAGTGGCCGCAGGGCAGGGAAAACCTGAACACAGACCGCTATGGCCGGGATATGAGAAATGCCACCTCGATCCTCAGACGGGTCTGGTATGACGGTGACGGTGACGGTATTGCCGAGCAGCACTATCCGAAATACTGTACCGTAGACGGAGTAAAATGCGCTTTGCACAAGGGCACGGACGGAACCTGCAGATTCCCGATTCCCGGTGCCGTGATCCCTGCACCAAAACCCGCAGAGGTCATAGCCGTCGCGCCGAAAAAATCTCCGTCGCAGGGTCACCCTGTTTACACGAGCGAGAGTGATTTTCTTGCCTGGCTCAGAGGGTATAATGCCACGGTACACGTGGATTCCGGCAGGGCGCATAATCTCGCCGCCCTTATAGACGAGATCCGAATGCACGGATACGGAGATGTCCTCGCCGATTATCTCGACGAGATGCAAAGGACGCTCTTTGAGGAGCAGCAGTACCTCGGCGAAGCTCCTACGGGCATCTGGCAGCGCCCCATAAATTATCACTCCGTATGGGGAATGTATAAGTATCTGTATATTTACAACAATCTGGGCAGGGCGGTCGATCTCAAGTACGTGCCATATATGGTGGATACCTGCATCAAGGTGATAAAACTGCCGCCTGTCAAAAACTACGCCTATAACGACCTTATGAATCAGTGGTCGGCCATTTCGGTTCTGATAGCTAACGTCAGACAACACTACGGTGACGGCGAGGCGGAGAAAATATATGCGCGTGTGAGGAAAGGCGCCGCCGACCTGATATCCAATTCGCTGGAAAAGATGCGCCCCTTCAGAATGGAGGACGGCTCCTTCTGCAATAGCGTAAAGGGGGTCAGCACGCCCGTAATATACGGTACGCCGATTGCCGTCGGAGGTATCGCCGAGGGGAACGTAAATTCCACGCATATTCTCTTAAATATGTATTTCTCGATTTGCCGCGTTCTCGGCTGTCCCGCGGTCCCGCTATGCGACATATCCGTTGGTAAAAGCATCGCCGATCGCTTGGCAAAAAAGTAATGCAAACTCCAAAAAATAAAAGCCCACGATTCGTGGGCTTTTTACATAAATATGTGAATAAAAGTTTACAAAACAGCTCGTTTTTCGAGGATTTTTGCGATCTCTCCGATATAGAGCGTGTGATATCCTCCGTGGGCGCCGTACCACTTATCCAGCTCACCGGATATCTGCTCCGGCAGGAAGGGCGTAGCCGAAAGCTTTTTGCATATCAGCGCGATTCTGGCCTCGCTTATATAGGGAACTCCGTCGGCACACTCGGTGCTGAGGCCGCACTCCGCAAGCTTATCTCTATCCCTGCCGCTGACGGTGCCGCACAACGAAAGAGCACTTTTGTATTCATCGTCAAGAGCACAGATCGAGTAGCCGTCCGCGCCTTCGATAAGCTCATGGGTAAATCTCTCGGGTCTGACGACTATGAATGCCACGGGCTTGCCCCACATAACACCGATGCCGCCCCAGCCAATAGTCATCGCGTTGGTTTTATCACCGGACCTCGCCACAAGCAAAAGCCCCTTCGACCAAAAATCAAAATGCGCCTCGGAAAAATCTCCGATCGCCAATTCCTTAAAGCTCATAATTAATTCTCCCTTCGGTTACTTATAATATAATATGACACTTACCGAAAAAAGCCACGGCCGTGGCTTTTTTCGTTTATATATCCAGCGCCGCGATATCCTCCGGTGTTTCGCGTCTTACGGCAAGATAGCTCTCACCGTCGCGCAGCATAACCACGGGCGGGCGAGGAATACGGTTGTAGTTCGATGCCATTGAGTAGTGATACGCGCCCGTCGTCAGGCAGGCGAGAAGATCGCCGCGCTTGATGCTCCCTGGCATCGGAACATTTTCCTGAAGAATATCGCCACTCTCGCAGCATCTGCCAACGACGCTCATGCATTCTCGCTCCTCGGGCACCGGTGCTGCGACGGGAAGGATAGTGTAGGGCGAGCCGTAGAGTGCGTATCTCGGATTGTCGGTCATACCGCCGTCAACGGAAACATAGGACTTGTATCCGGGAATGCGTTTTACCGTGCCGACTGTATATACGGTGAGTCCCGCATCTGCAACGATGCTTCTGCCGGGCTCCATTGATATCTTGGGCAGAGTAATGCCGAGCCGCTTGGCCGTTTTCTTCATAAACTCGCCGACCTTGAGAATACAGCCTCTTATGTCCACCGTGGGCTGATCGGCGATATATCGTACACCAAGACCGCCGCCAATGTCAAGCTCCTCGGCAGAATACCCGAGCTTTGCCTGCATATCTGCAACGAATTCCAGCATGACCTCGCCGACGCGGAGGTAAATATCCTCGTCAAATACCTGGGAGCCCACGTGGCAGTGGAATCCCGAAAGATGAACGTGGGGAAGAGTGAGGGCGAGCGCACAAATATCCTGCGCCTGTCCGGTCTCGATTGCAGAGCCGAATTTTGAATCAACCTTGCCGGTAGCCACCGCCGCATAAGTGTGAGGATCGATACCGGGGGTTATGCGGAGAAGCACCTTCTGCTTTTTGTCACTTCCTGTGAGGGCGCGCTCAATGGCGTAAAGCTCCTCGGCGTTGTCGGCGACAAAATAGCCGACGCCCCGACTTATAGCGTATTCTATATCCGCATCGGTCTTATTGTTGGAGTGGAAATATGCGCGCTCAAGTGGGAACTCTGCGCGTCCGGCGGTGTATATCTCCCCCGCAGAAACCACGTCGATCCCCATGCCTTCCTCGCGCATTATCTCGTAGAGCCTCTTGAAGGAAGCCGCCTTTGATGCGTAAAGCGCCTGCGCATTCTCCCCAAACGCATCGTGTAATGCGTTAAGATAGGTGCGGCAGCGCTCTCTTATACGCTCCTCGTCGTATAAGTATAAAGGGGTGCCGTACTCCTTTGCCAATGCGGAGAGCGAAGCGCCCGCAAAGAGCAGCTCGCCACTTTCGCTGCGCGAAAGATTGTCGGCGATAAGCTCTGAATTTCTTTCAGTTACAACCATTTATATAACAGTCCTTTTTAGTCTATTTAGTCTGCAAAATACAATTTGCGCAAACTAAAGTTCACATAAATTGTGGTTTTGCTTATAGAAGCTTGCTTCTCAGCTCCTCCGCACTCATAGAAGAAAGGTCGGTGAGAGTCACGTCGAACACGGTCTTTGCGCCCTTTTCGCCTCTTGCTGCCATTTTTGCCACGGCTCTCGCATAAGCTACAAGCACGCCGGCGGTAAATTCGGGATTTGAGTCGAGCTTCAGCGAAAACTCCACTCTGTGAGAGTGCTCACCAGAGAGGCCGCTCTTGCCCGTTCTTATGACGGTGCCGCCGTGAGGCATACCCGAGTGCTCGCTTGCAAGCTCTTCGGCGGTGATGAAGTTCACCTCGGTATCGTAGTCTGCAAAGTAGTTGGGCATAGTCGTTATCTGCTCGGCAATGCGTGATCTGTCGGCGCCCTCCGCCGCCACAACGTAGCATACTCTGCGGTGCTTTTCACCGGTGGTGAGCTCGGGACACTCGCCGCTGCGAACCTTGTCCATCGCCTCCTTGACGGGAACGGTGTACTGTCTTGCGTCAACCACTCCATCGAGCCTGCGTATAGCATCGGAATGCCCCTGGCTGATGCCTGTGCCCCAGAAGGTGTAGTCCGAGCCGCAGGGAAGTGCCGCCGTAGCGTAAGCTCTTGCCACAGAGAACAGACCGGGGTCCCAGCCCGCCGAAATGAGTGCTATGTGTCCGGTGCTGACCGCCGCCGCGTTAACCGACGCAAAATGCTCCGGAATTTTCGCGTGAGTATCGAAGCTGTCCACAACGTTGAAGCGCTTTGCCAGCGCAGGCGTCATTTCGGGAAGATCGGTGGCACTGCCGCCACATATGATAAGCACGTCAAGCTTACCCTCAAAATCCGAGAGCGACTCTGCCGAGTACACGGGCGCGCCGGACAGCGTTTTGACAGATGCGGGATCCCGCCTTGTAAATACTCCGACAAGAGTACAATCCGTATGATATTTTACCGCAGCCTCAACTCCTCTGCCGAGATTTCCGTAGCCGTAAATTCCTATTTTCATATTCTTTTCCTTAAATTCAGTTTATCAGCGCCGCCGCACGGTCACCGATGACAAGGCTGTTCATATCGTAAAGCCCTGCCGGAAGACCCACTATAAACGCCGCCGCAGAGAGCGCCCCCTCTGCAAAGAGGGCTCTGTTGTGTGCCTCGTGTCTCAGGGTGATGGTCTGACTCTCGGTGCCTATCATGACCTCGTGGATACCGACGACGTTCCCCATCCTTATCGAATGTATTCCGATTTCACGTGCATCGCGCTTTCCGTGTCCCGATCTGCCGAGATGGGTGTAGCATTCGGGTCTTGCATCGGTCACCGCCTTTGCCAGCATAAGCGCCGTGCCGCTGGGCGCGTCGAGCTTTCTGTTATGATGGCTCTCCACGATCTCGATCTCTGCCTCGGGCATAGCCGCGGCAATAGCCCTAGCGCTCTCGCAGAGCAGAGCAATACCGAGGGACATATTTCCGGAATAGAATACCGGTATACGCTCCGCCGCGTGCTTTATCGCCGCGATCTCCTCGTCGCTGTGCCCGGTGGTGGCAACCACCGCCGCAACGCCCTTGGCTACCGCGTATTCAAGAAGGGACACCGTC
>CAZABU010000014.1:0-24007 GCA_964483225.1 uncultured Ruminococcus sp.
TTTGCCGTAATGCTTGGCTCCGGCTTGCGAGTGGGCGAGGTAACGGGCTTGCGTTGGTGCGATGTCGACCTCGAAAAAGGAAGAATCGACATCAATCACACGCTTGTTTATTACAACCACGGCAAAGGAAACGGCTGCACGTTTAGCGTCAACACGCCAAAGACCAAAAACAGCAAGCGTGAAGTACCGATGATGGATATCGTTAAGGATGCATTTCTTGAAGAACAAGAGTTCCAAAAAGAAAACGGAATTTCTTGCCGAGCATCCATTGAAGGCTATTCGGATTTCATTTTCGTAAACCGTTTCGGTGATACCCAGCACCAAGGAACACTCAACAAGGCTTTGCGACGGATAATCCGAGACTGTAACGATCAGGTGCTTGATAACCACACCGGCAAGGGTGAACCGATTCTGTTACCCCATTTCAGCTGTCATCATCTTCGTCATACGTTTACAACAAGATTGATAGAAGCAGGCACAAACGTCAAGGTAGTGCAAGAGATTTTAGGTCACGCCGACATCTCAACAACCTTAGACATTTATGCCGACGTTACCGAGGATACAAAGGTGAAAACCTTCCGAGAGCTTGAGAACACCTTCAAGAGCATCGGTATCTGCGGTACGCCAATCTGACACCAATTTTACGCCAATTTGCACGGTCTGTACGTAGACCTACAAAGAGTTGCGTAAAACGAAAACAAAATAAACTCCGCAAAATAAAGAGAAAATCGGCTTTACGTAGGGTTACATAAAAAACAATAATAAAATCCCCACTATGAAGCCCGATGTATAATTACAATAATATTTACAATTATCCGCCTGCAACGTCTTGAAATTTGCGGGCGGATTTGCTATAATGGTAAGGCAAAAACATACAAAGGATCCTGATTTATGGAACAAAACAACGAACCTATCGCCGATGGTGAGGTAAAGCTGAGCTCACCCCTTCTCAAAAAGCTCGAAAACTTCTGGTATCACTATAAGTGGCACAGCATCGTCGCGGTCTTCATCATAATCGCCGTGACCGTGATGTCGCTGCAAATGTGTAACAAAACCTCGTACGACGCATACATTCTCTATGCCGGTACCCACGAGATATCGAAATCCTACAAGGACGGAGATGCCCCCTACAATACAGCGGTGAGCAGTCTTAAGCGTGTCGTTCAAGACTTCGACGAGGACGGTAATGTAAATATTTCTTTACTAAATCTCTTCGTTTTGAACGCCGACGAGATAGACGCCGCACTTGAGGGCACGGACGGAATGGAGATAAATCAAGCTCTTATCACCGAAGATACCGAAACACTTCGAAATAACCTGTATTTTGGAGAATACTATGTCTGTTTTCTTTCCGAGCGGTTATTCCTCGAATACGATAAGGAGTCCAATGGGGCTATGTTTGTTCCCGTTGCCGACTATATAAGCGAGGGAACGAGCTGCAAATTGGCATCAGAGCGGGGCATATACCTCGGCTCGCTTTCCTACTATTCGATGCCCGAAATATGCAATCTACCGGCCGATACGGTGGTTTGTTTACGCAAGATCAGCGATGTTTCCACGCTTTTTGGCAAAGAGGAAAACGAAAAGAATTTTGAGCGCGGAGAGATCATTTTCCGCAACATTATAAATTATAAGCAATAAATTCGATAGGTACGGGGATGTAACCCCGTGGAGGCAAAATGTATTACGGTTATAAAATAAGCGACTACACGTCCGAGCTCGCAACCAGAGCAGAGGCAGATTGCGCTGAGATTTTCCGCGCGATTGACGAGAACGCTTTGCGTTGCTCGGCAAAAATACTTACTGCATTCCAGGAGTGCAGAGTTTCAACCACCGACTTTCTCGAGGTTACCGGTTACGGCTACACCGATTCCGGCAGAGATAAGCTTGAGGAAATATATGCGAAGGTCTTTGGCGCAGAGGATGCTCTCGTCCGCCCTCAGCTTATGTCCGGCACCCACGCGCTGGCAGTGACGCTCGGCGGCCTTTTGAAGCCCGGCGACACCCTGCTCTATATTTCCGGCACCCCCTACGACACTCTCCAGAGCGTGATCGGTACGGCGGGCGACAGCAGGAACTCGCTCATAGCCTACGGCGTAAAGTATGAGGAAATAGACCTTAACGGTGATGACTTCGACCTCGCGTCCATCAAGTCCCGACTTGAAAAATCGCCGGTTAAGGTTGCGGCTATACAGCGCAGCCGCGGTTATGCACAAAGAAAGAGCCTTACGATCGACAAGCTCGCGAAGGCTATAAAGCTTATCAAGGCGACCTCCCCCGATACGGTCGTTATGGTTGACAACTGCTACGGTGAATTTACCGAGGACAGAGAGCCCACCGACGTTGGCGCCGACGTTTTTGTCGGTTCCATGATGAAAAATCTTGGCGCAGGCTTCGCTGTCAGCGGCGCATACTGCGTCGGACGTGCCGACGTTATCGAGGATATTGCAGAGCGCCTGACCGCCCCCTGTGTTGGCAAGAGCCTCGGCGCGAACTTCAACCAGCTGGCGTCCTTCTACAAGGGCTTCTTTATGGCGCCGGCAGCAGTTGCTGCAACGCTCAAATCCATGGCCTTTGCCGCCCGTATGCTGGAGCTGGCGGGCTTCCCGGAGGTTTCTCCCCGCTATGATGAAAAACGCACCGATATCGTTCAAACGGTAAATCTTCATTCTGCAGACAAGCTCATCAAGTTCTGTCGCGGCATACAGATGGGTTCTCCCGTAGAGGCATACTGTATTCCCGAGCCGGGAGAAATGCCCGGTTATCCCCACCCTGAGATAATGGCGGCGGGCACCTTCGTCACAGGCGCTACCAACGAGCTCAGCTGTGACGGTCCTCTCTGCGAGCCCTATACCGCATATATGCAGGGCGGTCTGACCTACGATTACGGCAAGCTCGGCGTCATGCGCGCAATCGACGAGATGCTCGATCTTTCCGAGAAGTGATGGGCATCTGTTATATAGTCGGGGCCGGAGATTTTCACGGCATACTGACTCCAAAGAAGGGCGATCTTCTGATCGCGGCAGACGGCGGTCTTGATACTCTGCAGAGTCTTGGGCTGACCCCTGATTTGCTTGTCGGCGACCTGGATTCTCTGGTATCTGCCGACAGGGGAAGCATCCCACTTCTTTATCACCCCGCGGAAAAGGACGAAACGGATATGTACTTATCCTACCTTGAGGGAGCGAAGCGCGGATACAATAAGTTTTACGTCTACGGCGGTGTCGGCGGGCGTTTAGACCACACTTTTGCAAATATAAGTTTACTTATTTACGGTAAAAGACGGGGACACAGCATCACACTTGTGGGTGATAAAATGACCGTGTCCGTAATAAAAAATGAAAGCGTCACGCTCTACGGCAAATGCGGCAGCGGCTTCTCACTGCTTGCCTTTGACGGTGCGGCAAGGGGCGTTTCCATTGAAGGGGCAAAGTACAACGTCAAAGACGTTACCCTGTCACCGGAGTTCCCTCTCGGAGTATCAAACAGTCTGACGGATAATGTGTGCAGAATTACCGTCACCGACGGCGAGCTGCTGTTGATGCTTGAAAATTAAATTTCAAAAAGGGGCTTGACAGACGGCCACCGCCGTGCTATAATAGTCCCGAACCGAACAGAATATATCATCGGGGGTGCGTTTTCGCTGAGATGGCTTCTGCCAAACCCTATAACCTGATACGGATAATGCCGTCGTAGGGAGAATGAGTTATGCTTGCTTTTTCATACCGCGCGGATGCTATATCCTGCGCGGTATTTTTTTCTTTGGAGGTGTCTTATGAAAAAGACAAGCCTTACCACACTTACAGAGTGCAGTATTATGATAGCACTCTCAACCGCCCTGAGCTTATTTAAGCTCTTCGACCTGCCCGCAGGCGGCTCGATCACCCTTGCATCTATGGCGCCGATGGTCGTAATAGCCTACCGCCACGGACTTAAATGGGGACTTAGCACAGCCACGGTTGCCGGCGTTTTACAAATGCTGCTCGGTCTATCTGCCTTCTCCTACGTCACCACCTGGCAGTCCGTGATCGCCGTGGCTCTGCTGGACTACGTTGTAGCCTTCGCGGTCTACGGAATCGGCGGAATATTCAGAAAAGCAGTAAAGGGTCAATGCACCGCCATGGTCGCGGGAGCAGGTGTAGCCGCCTTCCTTCGCTACGTCTGCCACGTTATCTCCGGCTGTACCGTATGGGCCGGCCTCTCCATTCCCACCGAGGCGGCACTTCTCTACTCCATCGGCTACAACGCCACCTATATGATCCCCGACTCCATAATTCTTATGATGGTCGTTGCCTATCTTGCGATGGCTCTGGACTTCCGCGCGGGCGTTCCCACCCGTATAAAGAACGAGAGCCTTGACCATACATCGGCCATCTGTCTGCTCTCTATGGGCGGAGTCATTCTCGCAGGACTTATCGCTGACACCGTACTGGTCTTCTCAAAGCTTCAGGCAGAAAGCGGCGACTTTGCCATTACGGGTCTTAAGGACGTCAACTGGCTCGCCTTTGGCATCGTCACGGGCGTTACTCTTATCGTTGCCGCCGTCCTTTACGACGTAGTCCTTATTCGTAAAAAGCGCAATTCTCAAAAGTAAAGTAAAAAAACCGCAGGCTCGCGCCTGCGGTTTTGTTTTGTTTATTCTTATTCGTACGCCATCGTGACGTTATCAAGATATACGTCGCCTGTGAGCTGGCGCAGGAGCTTGAAGGTTATCACGGGCACGGAGGTTGCGGGGGTCGCGTCGGGGTTTGTGCCGTGATAATAGTCTGCAGAGCTTACGAGGAATTCATCATCGAGATAAACGTCCACACAGAATTCCTCGGGGTCATCGGTTATCGTCATAATAAGCTCAATATTATGCCAACCGGAGGCGAGCTCGCCGCCCTCGAAGAATACGTTCACACCGCTGCCCGTGGTATCGCGCGGACAGCCGAGCACGTAGCCGGTGGCAGAGTTAGTGATATAAAGAACGTAGGGTGCTCTGCCCCAAGTGCCGAGGGATATCTGTATTCCGCCGCCGCTATAGCAAGAGTGGAGCCCTTATAGCAAATAGCATAGGTTACGTTTCCGCTCTTATAGCCTGCGTCAATACGCTCGTAAGCATAGACCGATGCGGCACGGGTCGTTCTGCCGAAGGCGATTTCACTGCCGGAAACTGCCTTTGCATCCGTAATACGGCTTACACTTATGCCTGCTTCGTAAAGTGTCTTGTAAAAATCTGCATAGTAGCTCGGAATATAGGACGCGGCACCGTCATCAGACACGACGAGGGACACCGCAACGTCAGAAGCGTACACGCGTCCGTCACCCTCGGGCTCACCGTCGTTTTCGCCGCCGGGGATAACAAGACAGGCCGTAAGCAGAGTAACCGTAAACACGGATAGTACCAAAAGCCCTATTCTTTTCATTATTTCTTTCATCATTTTTTCGTTCTCCTTAGAACGCTTAAACTTCATTTAATATTTTATCATATAAAATAATATAAAATCAACCAGCAACTTTTACAAAGTTGCATTTTTCGTTTTGTTTAGTTTGCACAACAAAAACCGACCCCGAAACCAGTTCGAGGTCGGTTAGAATATTATTGCTTACTGCTCGTAAAACTCCATATAAACGTTGTCGAAGTAGATCGAGCCCAGGGTATTTTTCAACGCACGCATTTCCACCACGGGAATGCTGGTTGCAGGTGCAGCCCCCTCTTCCTTCTTGTTATTATAGTAGTTGGTAGAGGTGTACTCGTCTCCGTCTATGACGATTGTAACGAAGAACTCGTCGGGGTCATCGGTGATATTTATCTCAACGGTAAGAGTATGCCACTCACCCAAGGAATAAACCCCGTCAAATTTCTGCTCCTTTCCGCCGCCGGTATTCCAGTTGTCACCAAGATAAAATCCGCCTGAGCCGAGATTTATCGTCAGCATATATACCGATTTAGAGCCGAAGGTGCCAAAGCAGAGCTGGTAGACGTTGCTCTGAGAGCTGCTCACGGATTCAAGCATGAAATCGGTAGTAAAGCTGAAGGTATTTGCTACGATTCCGGGAGCGTTGAAGCCGTAGGTATCATATACGTTTGCCGTATTTTTATCGACCTTGGTGTACTTCACAGCATTTCCGTCACCGTCAGCACCGGGAGCCTCAACGATCTCAGCCGTCGAGCCGGTATATCCGAGGTTGGAATAATAGTTTTTCGTATTCTCGTCGAAGTCTATTTCCACGGTATCAGAGATGAGGGGCTTGTATCCGTCCATCGACCACTCGACGTCGTTCATAACGTCTGAATAAATGTTATCAAGGTAAAGATCGGAGGCCGGATTCATCAGGGTGAAGTAATACATCTTCGTCATATCAATGACGGGCGCAGTTCCGTTCTGCTTGCCCCAATAATTCTCAGACACGGCAACGAAATCGCCGTCCAGGAAGATCTTGGTCTTCAAGGTACGGTTGCCGAGATCGTCGGTGAAGGTGTATATCTCCCAACGCAGATTATGCCACTCGCCAACCGGGAAGCTGATGCCCATCGGCGTTGTGATAGCAGTTCCGGTGTTGGTGGATGAGTCGGCGATATTTACCATACCTCCGGAAACCTTAATGGTGATCATATACATTTTATTCGCCGAGGAATTGCCCTGGAAATATATCTGATGAGTATATCCGCTTGCGCCCTCTGCAACCATCAGGTCGGTTTCGAAGAAGGCGTTGGTGAAGCTCGACTCAAAGCCAAGGTGTATACTGCCGGCAACGTTAGTGCCTGCGGGAGAGGACAGAACCACCGCCTTGTTCTCGGGGTTAGACTCCGTGGGGGATATAACGGTAGTGAAGCCCGAGTAGCCTAAGGGAGCTTCATCCTCGCCAAAGTCCTCAAAGTCCTGATCCTGAGAATAATCTATCTCAATCTTCGATATTTCGCCTGCGTTCTGCATCGTTTCTATAAGAAGATCGAAGTCCTCGCAGTTGAACCTGGGAATATCGTTGATTCCAAGGCAATTGGTTATCATTCCGGGAATGGAATGTACCGCAATATTCGTTGCATTGTAGTCACCCTCTGCAAGACCGAGGCCAACGGGCACGCCCTGAGTGGTAGCGCTTGAATGATCGCGGTAGTAGGAGAATCCACCGTCGTCACGCTTGAAGGCTGCAAGATTGTTGGCAACGATCTTGATCATATCCGCCGCATTCTCCCGCACCTTAGCATAGCTTTCATTAATATCGTATTTTGGGCTTTCATTTTCGGCGTCACGCTTCATCGAGCCGAAGGCCATATTCATCGCCGCCCAGGGGTTGAAAATAAAAATGATGTCGGAAAGCGCCTCGTCATCGAGGCCGTAGCTGAGTATACACTCAATACAGCTCTCAACGAGAATGTCCGCATACTTTATCTCTCTGTCAGCAGCATTGTAAAGCGCACCGATTTTGTAAAGTCCGGTCACGGAGGTAACGTTGGTTTCCATCTGCCAAAGACCGTTCACGGGCTTGCCCTCGGCGATCTGTTGCTGATGTATCTCCTCCTGTATCCTGTCAAAGAAATCACAGGCCACGTCTATGAGGCCGGCGGCCTTTATCTGCGAGGTCTGGCTGGCTATCGTATGTCCGGAAGTGTGAGAATTAGCCTTCACGTCAAAGCTGTTAAGATACTCAAGGAACGCCTCCTCGGACTGAAGATGGTCGGGCAGACCCTGGGCCGCCACCGCTTTGGCTACGGCAGAGGTAGCCGTAGATCCCGAAAGTCTGTCAAGAGCCGTAGGATACAAAGGCTTTACTCCAAGCATATCCAGCACCTCAATGCCCCAGTCAAGGTCTCTGCCTCGGCGGGCATCTCCCACCTGATTCCACTGAGGATGATAGAAATATCCGTCATCGGGAGACAGGAGGCTCTGGACCCAGTTAACTATCTTTGCTTCAATATCATCGGGCAGAGCGTTTCTTAAGGCTACGTTTGAATTGTTAGTAAAATTATACGCATCAACGTATCCGGTATTCTTGATTATTGCAAGCGCCTGACGGGTGGATTCAAGGTCGGGCGCGAAGCCCTCGTAGGCAAGGGCGCTGTTGGAATAATAAAACGCACCTGTGGAACCGTCCCAAAGGCCCGCCATCCAGAGCACCACGTCGTCGCCGTAGAGATCGTAGAGTGCGCGCATCTGGTTCAGACCGTCCTTAGTCAGAACGGAAGCCGCCTCGTCAAAGCGGTGCTCCCATTCCTCAAGGTTCTGCGCACGGCCGCCGGCATAGAGGTCGGTTATGTACTGATCATAAGTTTTGTTTACAAAATAGAGGTATTCATTGTCAAGCTTCAGCACGTTGTCGCTGAAAAGCTCATTGTAAAAATACTCGATGGCAAGCGAGAGCGAAAGCTCGTTTCTGCCGCCGATGGCAAGGGTGCCGTCCTTATAATAAATACCGAAGGCAACGTCGTCCTCTGCAGACTCGGAGTTGAGCCTGCCGTAAAGATAGGTAGATGCCGCTCTGACGGTATTTCCGATAGCAATTTCACTTTCCGTAATACCACCGTTATCGGCCTTGCGCTTGACCTCGATCCCCGCATCGCGAAGCTGGTTGTAAAGCTCGGTGCAGTGGGCAGTAACGTAAGAGAGCTCGTTATCGGCAGAAATCAGCACGGAAACAGGTACCGACGACGAATAAACGGTGCCGTCGCCCTTGAAGCCGTTTCCGCCATCACCGTTTCCGCCATTCGGCACCACAAGGCAAGCCGACAGCGAAAGCACAAGAAGGCAAAGCACTGCTGCAAAAAAGACTCTTTTTTTCATATCTGTTCTCCTCACAGGTAAGAATCACGCGGTATTTCGAGCACCGCTAATTACATTATAATGGAAAAAATTTCAACATACAATGGAGAATATAGGCAAAAAAGTGTGAAATATGGGCTAAAAATTGACAAATCCGGTGCAAATTAATTGCAAATTGCACAAATCAGAGTACAATTCCCGCAAAAATCAGTCAACCACAGCCTTGGCAATACCGAGACCGCTGTTTCCAAGCACCTTGATAATGTTGGAGAGAAGCTCCATCTCCTCCTCGGGGATGCGAAGGAATTCAAGACAAACCGTGGTATTATCCGGGATAGTAGCTCTTATACGAAGCGCTACCTTTTCCTTGCCGTAATACTCTACCGTAGCCTTAATGATCTCGTGCATTCTGGCGGTGACGTTGGGATCAACGTGCTTTCTGAATATAAGCTTAACGGTCTTGGAGGTATAATGATATCCGTCGTCCACCGATACCGCAGGGGCGGCTTCCGCCGCATCAACGGGATCCTCCGCGGCGGCTGTGCTCGCCTCGCGGAGTATGCGCTCACGCTCGGCGATTATCTCTGCCTCGCGGCGGCGCTCCTCCTCAACGCGCATACGCTCAAGCTCCAGGCGGTGCTCCTGCTCGATCCGCTCTCTTTCGATGCGGGCCCTTTCCTCCTCGATGCGTCTCTGCTCCTCGACAGCCAGCTTTGCAGCCTCTGCAAGGCGCTCCTTTTCGCGCTCCTCCTGACGGAGTCTTGCCTCAAGCTCCGCACGCATTCTGGACTCCTCCGCAAGCCTTTCCTGCTCGCGGCTCTCCTCCTCTGCGCGTCTCCTTTCCGCTTCTGCGATCAAGCGCTCGTTCTCGGCTCTGAGCCTATCCTGCTCAAGCTTAAGACGGCGCATCTCCTCCTCTGCGCGCAAGCGCGCCTCTCTCTCGTATTCAAGCCGTACCTTTGCTTCAACCTCGGCGCGGATCCTTGCCTCCATATCTTCGGTGTACTGCATCGGAGCATCGGTCACGAACTCGACCTCCCCCTGCCCATCGTCAAGCAGTTCCTCCTCTTCGGGCTCAAGGAGAGAAAGCTCCTCCACGCTCTGCGCATCATCCTCATCGTAAAGCTCGGCCAAGGGATCCAGCTCCTCATCAGCATCGCCGTCGATCACAGACTCATCACTCTCGGGCGTGTCAAGAGCCTCAGGCTCATTATCAGAATCCACCGGCTCATCAAAGGTGAGCTCGGTGTGGCTTGCCGCGCTTGCACGCAGCGCCTCTGCCGCAAGTCTGGTCACCTCATCAAGAGCTCGCGCCTCCTCGTCGTCAGCGGCAATAACACCAACGTTATCGGAGATCTCGTTTTCTTCCTCGTAATAAGCGAGCGTTTCCTCGTCAACACCGTCGTCATCAGCCTCCGCGAAAAGCTCGTCCTCATCCTCTGCGTCATTTGCGGAGCAATCGACCTCACCGACGCTATCCGTATCGGCGCTATCCGTATCGACGCTATCGGTTATATCACCAAGGTCGGTAACGGAAGGAGCAAGCAGCTCGCGCGCAAGGCGGATCGCCTCGTCGTCAAGGTCCGAGTTGACGGGCTGCGCCGCGGTGGGCTCAGCGGCTTTAATACCGAGCGCTCTTGCAAACTCTGCAGAAACGTCGAAGGCCTGCTCGGAAAGCTGCACGGTATTCTCAATCTTTTCAAGCTCGCCGCGACGGATAGCACGCTTTACGATCTCACGCCACTCGGTTATATTTTTTCTACCCATAGAATTGTGGTACTTATCCTTGCCCGTACGAAGAAGGAAGCGGTATTCCTTTTCGCGGATCTTCTGCGGAACGTCCTCCCCGAGCTCAAAGCAGACCGTTTCGGCGGACACGTTGTCGGAAACGGTGAACGCAGTCGCGCCGTCGAGGCGAGTCCACTTGATCCAGAAATCTCTCGGCACGGAGGTCTTATCGTTCATTATAAGTCTGCGATATGTAACGTTCTCCGAGGTGTGCTCCATATAAGTCTCGGGGGCAAACACCAGCGAAAGCTCGATATTGCTTTCAGCAAGTCCGCGCACGGACAGCGCCGAGGAAATAGCAGGGGTGAGCTGACGGGCCATCTCGTCAACAAAGGTCTGAGAATACTTTCCCGATAGGAAGGTAGGTGCGAGGGCTGCCGCCTCGACTCTTATACGGATGTTCCCCTCCTCACAAAAGCGTGCTCTGCCGGAAAGCTTGTCCTCGAATCCGGCAGGAAGCGCGCCGTCGGGCACGATCGAAAAATCAGGCACGCCCTCACCAACGTAAGCAAAGGGAACGCCTTCCTTATAATCGGTCTTATCCACCGACCAGCATATCCATTCCGTTTCCGTGCCCGAATCGGTCATAAGCGTGAGAGGATAATACTGAACGCCCTCGGCCACAAAGGCGTCGGATATGTAATCCTCATACATCTGAATACCGGTAAGCTTAGCACCGTGCTTTTCAACCAGCAGAGGTAAAAGCGCCGTATTTATGCCGCGCACAAAGCCCTCGGTAACTGTTTCTTTAACTATTTTATTGTGAGTAAGGTCGATATTCATTTTTTGCCTCCGTCAACATATAACTTTACATTATAATTCTAACATACAAAAAATAAAAAATCAAGGGTTTTGCGTCGTACGGCAAATTTTTTTACGACTTTTGAGAGCCCGGCAGAAAAAGTCGCGGTGCGGTTGACTTTATCTGAAAAATAGTGTATAATATGCTATATGCAAGATAAGGGAAGGAGCGGAGATCGTGCTGCCCGAAGGATTTTCTGAAAGAATGGAACGGCTGCTCGGCGATGAATACGCCGATTTTTCAGCAGCATTGGAGGAGCCGGCAGTCAAGGCCGTACGGATAAATGAAGCCAAGGTATCCGTGGACAGCTTCCTCGGTTTTACAGATCTGTCGCTTTCCCCGCTATCGTATACGAAGGTGGGCTTCATCGTCAATAACCCCGATGGTATAGGTCGCACACCCGAGCATCACGCGGGCATGATATACGTGCAGGATCCCGGCGCTATGGCAACCGTCAACGCTCTTGACGTCGAGCGTGGCTGGTGGGTGCTTGATGCCTGCGCCGCACCGGGCGGAAAATCGACTCAGCTATCCGCCATGATAGGCGACGAAGGCTTCCTTCTCGCCAACGAATACGTACCTAAACGGGCAAAGATCATCGTCGGCAATATGGAGCGACTGGGCATTAAAAACGCTATTGTCACCTCGCTCGACACCGCAGAGCTCGGACGTATGTTTTGCGAGGCCTTTGATCTTGTTCTCTGCGACGCCCCATGCTCCGGCGAGGGGATGTTCCGCAAATATGACGAAGCATTGGAGGAATGGAGCGAGGAGAACGTTGCCCACTGTGCCGAGAGGCAAAGCGAAATTCTCGAGAACCTTTCGGATCTTGTCCGACACGGCGGTTATCTTCTATACTCCACCTGCACCTACTCTCTTGAAGAAAACGAGCTCACGGTTGCATCCTTCCTGAACAGGCATCCCGAGTATAACCTTATCCCTACCAAAGAAGGAATCGCAAGCTGCACTCGACCGGGAATTACCTTGAACGAGGGTACTGAATGCAAATTAGAGTTTGCGCGCCGTTTTTATCCTCACGTTGCAAAAGGCGAGGGGCAGTACATTGCTTTGATGCAAAAAAACGATAGTAAATCGCAGAATTTGAAAACTATACTTTACAAATCTGTCGATAAATCGCCCTCGAAGGCCGAAGCAGCAGTTGTCGAAAAATTCTTCAAGGACAACCTGATTACGCGTCCTACAGGCAGGCTTATAAAGCACGGCGAATACGTAGTTCTCGTGCTCCACGACTGTCCTATACCTCCAAGATCGGTATTTATGGCCGGGGTCACCGTAGGTGAGGTTAAGAATGGCTTGCTATTCCCTCACCACCAATTTTTCACAGCTTATGGCGACCTCTTTGCCAAACGAGAGGATATGAAGAGAGGGGACACGCGCATTGACGCCTATCTGCACGGAGAAGAGATAGAAGCCAAGGGCATTGACGGTAGCGGCTGGTGTTGCGTTTCCTACGAGGGGGCGGCTCTTGGCGGTGGAAAGCTTTCGGGCGGTCGCATCAAAAATCACTATCCCAAGGGCCTGCGCAACAAATAGCTTTCAGCTTTTCAGAAATTCAATAACAAATTAATATCAGATTACCGAAAGGAAAAAGAAAATGAGCAAATTACTTGCAACCGTCGGCGGTATGCCGATCACCGAGGATGACGTAAACGAATTCCTCGCAGGGCTCGGCCAGAGAGGTCAGAGCTACAACAACCCCGAGGGCAGAAAGATCATACTTGAGCAGCTTATCGGCAACAAGCTCCTGCTTCTCGACGCAAAGCGCAACCTCCTCGAGGCCGAGCCCGCCTTCAAGGCGCAGCTGGCAAGACTCAAGGACAATCTTCTCGCAAGCTATTCCGCGGAGAAGGTTATCGGCGCAGTTACCGTAAGCGACAAGGAGGCCCGCGATTTTTATGACGCCAATCCTGACAAGTTCGTGTCCGGAGAAACCGTGAACGCTTCTCACATTCTCGTTGACAACGAGGAGCTGGCAAAGGAGCTCATCGCGAAGATCAAGGCCGGCGAGGCTACCTTCGAGGATCTGGCAGCAGAGCATTCCTCCTGCCCCTCCAAGGCAAACGGCGGCAATCTCGGCGACTTTGGCAGAGGACAGATGGTTCCCGAATTTGACAAGGCCGTATTCGAGATGCAGGTCGGCGAGGTTTCCGCAGAGCCCGTTGCTACCCAGTTTGGTTATCACGTGATCAAGCTCAACTCCAAGCAGGATGCCGAGACGATGCCTTATGCCGAGATCGCCGAGGAGATCAAGCGCGCCCTTCTCGCCGAGAAGCAGCAAAAGGCCTACGAGTCCAAGATCAATCAGCTCAAAATACTCTACCCCGTTGACAAGACCATATGAATGACGAGCGCGAGCTGCTGAAAAAGCGCTTTTTAGAGCTTGCCGAGAAATCCTACAATGCCGGGATATTTCTCTTTACAGATTTTCTCGGTCTTGCCGAGCAATCCGCATTCCAGGAATGTAGAGCCGCGCTCAGAGGTATAAAATACGCCGCCTTTGGCGGAGCCGAGGGTGCCGAGCGTGTTATGATACGCTTTGGAGACGAGGACGAGCTCGGTTACGAGCTCCCCTTCCCTATCACGGTACTTAAGGTCGCTCCGACGAGTCAGAAATTTGCCGACAAGCTCACTCACCGCGATTTTCTCGGCGCGCTGTTGAATCTCGGTATAGAACGCTCGGTGCTTGGTGATATAGTGATCATCGACAACGTGGGCTACGTTTTTGTAAAAGAGGATATGGCGGATTACGTCAAGGGCTCACTCCTTCGCGTGAAGCACACCGACGTGCGGATATCCGTGATCGAGGATCTGCCGGAGGGCGAGCTTTACCGCCGAGAGGAGAGACGGATACAGATATCAAGCGAACGTCTCGATGCCGTCATAGCCAAGGTGTTTTCGCTCTCGCGTGACGATGCACAGGCGCTGTTCACCCGCGGTCTAGTCTTCGTCGGCGGCAGATGCATAGAAAGCGCATCCTATACTCCAAAAGCAGACGACGTTATAAGCGTGCGCGGTTACGGGCGTATGATTTATCACGGCTTCGACAGCCTGTCTAAAAAGGGCAAGCTCAACGCCACCGTCGAGCTGTACGTATAGAAGCGCGACGTAAAAACCGGCATCGGATAACTTCCGATGCCGGTTTTTTATATGATATCAAGCACGTGAACTATCACGCCGAGAATAGCTATAACGATAATAGCAATGATAAGCCACATCCACCAGGGCCAGAACTCAATACTGATACTGTCGATGGCCTGACCGGATTCTATCAGCTCACCGCAATCCGAGCAATAGACATCACCGGTGTAGCCCTTTGTGAAATAGGTAGCGTTCTTCTCATCCTCGAGAGTGGTTTCGCCTGCGTGATTATGAGCGTCCACGCCGCCGTACTCCTGTCCGCAAGCCTCGCACACAGCCTTTTTTATACAGGTAGCCGTGCCGTTGCTGTGAGCGCCGTATTCGGCTCTTTCTCCGCATTCCGCGCACTGATACCAGTGACCGAGCCCGTTATGCTCGAGATTCTCGGTAAAATTATGTGCCTCATCACGGTAAGGAACACCGGGGATCATCCACACACCGCTCGCATCGAACACCGCTTCACAATCGTCGCAGTCATAATGCTCGTCCCAGCCGAGATCGTCGCAGACAGACGGCTTTGCATCCACCTTCGTCTTGTTCCCGTGAGTACAGCCCGTGTCGATCTGCACCTGCATATTATGCTTCTCAACCGTCGCATAGCGGTTATTCGTATCAAAAGCGTAAGCCTCGTCGTTCACAATCATACCGGCGCCCGACTCACCTATCACCCTAAGCCGGAAGGTGCAGAATATGAATCGTCCCTCGTAGGAATTCCCCATATTCTGGCACTGAACTATCTCGCCGTAGGTAATACTGTCCTGTCGCTTCGCCGTGGCGCTGCCCGTATCGTAGCATACGATACTGTCCTCCACAAGCTCGAAGAAGCCGAGATCGTAGTGAATATAATTCTGGAAGCCGTTTATCTCGAATCCCCCGTCTGCGTCCGTGCGCTCCATCGCAAAGGTGACGGTGATCACGTCGCCCTGATCTGCCATAATGACCTGCTTGCCATTCTCGTCCGTAAGCATGAAGCCGAGCGAGAGCTCACTGTGTGTCTCTGCCGCAAATACCGACAGCTGTGTCATGAGCATCATAAGGACCACGAGCAGTAAATTGAAGATCAGGACCAATTTTCTTTTTGCTTTCATAATTTCTCCCAAAACAGCAAAATCTACCGTTAGGAGGCTGTGTCAAACGCAAATTTGATACAGCCTCCTTTAAAAACAGGCAAATATACTTTATTTAGTGTAATTTACCGTAACCGCGTTGATATCGATCACGTTAACAACGCCGTCGCCGTTAACGTCTGCGCGCAGGTAAATCTCCATGTAGTCAGCTACAGCGAAATCAAGAACCGAGCAAGCGTATACCGCAGTCGCGTCCTTAAGATCGATCTTGCCGTCTGCCACGTACTCCGCGTTCACGTCGTAGGACTGAGTGATGGTCTCACATCCGGTCGCCTTAGAGAGAGCCATGTCGATCATCTCTGCGGTCACCGCGCCCTCAACGAGAACGGCGTATGCACCGTAGTAGTCAACGTAGAACATCTTCACGCCGTTGTAAGCATAGCCTGCATCGTCGCCCTTAACGAGCACGAGAGAGTAGCCCTGTACGTAGTCGGCAACAGCCTCTGCGGTGTAGTTCAGAGATACCTTGATGCTCTCGCTGTCACCCTCAACGTTATTCTGCATATCGTTGAAGATCTGCTCCTTGTACTGAAGCACGCTGCCGTCTACCGCAACGGTATTGCCTAAGGAAACCGACTCGATATCGTTGAGTGCCACGAGAGTGTAGGTTGCAAGCACGCCTGCATCACCCTCGAAGAGCTTGTTTACGAAGATAACGCCGTCAGCGTCCTCGTCAGCCGCGCAGGAGAACTTGGTAGCGTCGTAGGTGAAGGTGTACTCAGCGGAGTAGTAAGCCTTGTCAACCGATACGGTCGCACTCAGAGATTCGGTCGCCTTCAGCGCGGTCTTATCGGTCACGAGAGTAAATGCGTAATCATCCATATAGTAGATTGCGGCATTTGCCTTAAGCGCGGTGTAAGTAAACGTGTTTGCGGGATCGGTATACACGTAAACGTTCGCGTTGGAGATATTGCCGAGGGTTACCTTAGCGCCGTTCTTTACGATGAGCGTGCCGATACCAAGACCCGAGCCACTATATTCGCCGGTGCTATCGTAGGTCGCACCGTCAACGGTCAGAGTACCGGGCATGTTCGCGTTGGAGCTCGTCGCATTTGTCGCCCATACCTCGGAACCGTTCTTGACGATCATATTGCCGCGAGCCTCGAGCTGCTGGCGATTTTCAACGTTTACGTTGGAGTTATCGATAACGATATCACCCTTGGAGACCGCAAATACAAGGTGGCTGGTAGAGGTAAGCACGCTGTCCTTGAGGTTGAGGTTGAAGGTGGGGTCCATGCCCTGCGTAGGCGCGTAGAAGCCAAGAGAGCCGGTCTGCTCCCAAATGCTGTTTTCTATATTGAAATCAAAGGTACCGTTAGCGTTAATATTCTTCGACGTAGTGGTAGCATTGAACTTGACGCAAGCATTCTTTACGTTGAAGCTCAGATCTCTGCCGGTGAAGGAAGCGCCTGCCGCAACGATGAAGGAGGGCTGGATGGCAGTCTTATCAGCGGTCTTAGCATCGGCAATAGAACCTGTGATATTGAAGGTTGCACCGTGACCGATAACCATTCTGCCGGTACCGGTAAGCTCAAGGCAAGCGCCCTCGCCGATGGTGATGGTGGGCTTGTTATAGCCGGCGTCAAACTTAGCCGCCTTGGTATGACCGATGAATTCAAGATCGCCACTTGCTACGAGCACGCCGTTTACGGTCTTGCCGTTTCCGTTAAACTTAGCGACCTCTGCGGGAATCGTCATGCTGCCGCCAAAGAGATCCAGGTCAGCTTCAAGGACGATAGTATCGGTATCATCATCGGTGATGTACTCAAGCAGAACGTCCATAGACATAAAGAAGCTACCGTTATACTTAGCTACGGGCTTAAGGCTTGCATCATCCGTGGTGATATTTGCAGAGTTTGCATAGATGGCATTGAAATTGTTGCCGCTGCCGTTTTCGGTAAGGGTATTGCCCATAGCGGTAACGGTATATCCATCCTGATTGGTGTAGGAGGTAACTATTAACCAACCGTTGTTCATAGTGTTATCGGAGAAGGTAACGCTCTCGGTCGCGCTCAGATTTGCACTCGCATTGGTGAAGGTACAGCCTGTGACAGTTACGGACTTGGTGTTGTCCTTTCCGTTCATATCATCGACGACACCGTTCTTCCAGTTGGTGAATGTGCAGTTCTTGATAGAAGCGTCTACGCTTCCTCTCTCTACCATGGTACCCTCACCGAGCATAACAGCTCTCGCGGCAGTATAGACGGTGCTGCCGATGAAGTTACATTTTTCCACGGTGATATCAGCCTGTGCAACGATTGCAGTGAAGCGGTTCTGGAATACGGAAATTGCCTCGCTCATATCCATAGTAAGGTTCTTTACGGTAGCCTCGGAAGCGAAGGTGAACGCAGAGAGATAGTTGTAGCCGTCGTTGATCTCACCGGTGAACTTCAGGGTCTTGCCGTTTCCGTTAAGGGTCATAGGCAGCTCGGTCTTATAACGGCTGTTCCATCTACCGGTGATCGTCACGTCACACATAAGAGTAACGGTATCGCCTGCCTTTACTTCATTGAGAGCAGCATCGAGGGACTCGTAATAAGTATAACCGATTCTTGCAACGGCGTTAAGCTCAGCCTCTGCGGTTACGTTTCCAGCCTCGTAGCCGTTTGCATCGAACGCCACGTTATCCGGCAGAGCAACGGTTTCGGTGGTATCGTGCAGAAGAGTTACAACCGAGCCCTCGGTTGCAACGGCTGCCGCCTGTGCCACGGTAGTATAGATCTTGCCGTCAACAATTGCGCCGCAAGCACCGTTGTCATTCACACAGGTGATATTGTCAGCAGAGGTGATGGCAGTACCGTTGGGAGCGCCGTCCAGATCCAGCTCAAGGGTACCGGTCTCGGAATAGGTGTTGCCGCTGAGGTTCACACTCTCACCGTAGGTGAGTACGATAGCGGGCTTGTCGTTAAGCGCGCTGAAATCGGTGTTCGTTACAGTAAGGTCAACGGTCTTTTTCGCGCCCTCGGCGTACATCTTAATGCCGCGGTAGTCGTCGAAGATGCAGTTGTTTACAACAGTCTCCACGTTACCGTATGCCCACAGACCGTATTTGTCGTAGGAACGGTAGAAGGTACAGCCCTCGAAGGTTACAGCGCCCGAGGAAGCATACGCACCATTTACGAAGGTACAGTCGGTGTAGTTAACGCTATCAACGTTGTAAACACCAAACGCAACGTTCATAAAGCCGGCGTTGTTTATATATCCGCCTTCTGCCTTCGACAGCCGCAGATCCTCAAAGCTAACGGACTTGCCGACAGCCGTGATATATCCCTGAACGTCAAGATAGATCTCCGCGTCAGCATCCTTACCGACGAAGGTGATGCTGTCGTAGCTACCCGTAAGGCTCTGGTTTAACGTAACCTTTTCGTAGATCTCTACGGTTATGTCGCCCGTCATGGTCTCTGTCGCGTCGAGAGCGTCTGCAAGGCTTTCATAGGACTCGTCGCCTATTTTTGCAGCTACACTCGGCTGTGCTTCTATTGCCGATACCGTGGTGACAAGAATTGCACTTATCATCAGCAGTACACTCAAGACAATAGTTAGAATTCTGTTTTTCTTCATTTTTCTTTTCCTTTCTGACATTTGTCTTTAAAAATTTTTAGATGTGTGCACCTAACGGTGTATTAGATGTATACCTTATTTAGTGTAATTTACCGTAACTGCGTTGATATCGATCACGTTAACAACTCCGTCGCCGTTAACATCTGCGCGCAGGTAAATCTCCATGTAGTCAGCTACAGCGAAATCAAGAACCGAGCAAGCGTATACCGCAGTCGCGTCCTTAAGATCGATCTTGCCGTCTGCCACGTACTCCGCGTTCACGTCGTAGGACTGAGTGATGGTCTCACATCCGGTCGCCTTAGAGAGAGCCATGTCGATCATCTCTGCGGTCACCGCGCCCTCAACGAGAACGGCGTATGCACCGTAGTAGTCAACGTAGAACATCTTCACGCCGTTGTAAGCATAGCCTGCATCGTCGCCCTTAACGAGCACGAGAGAGTAGCCCTGTACGTAGTCGGCAACAGCCTCTGCGGTGTAGTTCAGAGATACCTTGATGCTCTCGCTGTCACCCTCAACGTTATTCTGCATATCGTTGAAGATCTGCTCCTTGTACTGAAGCACGCTGCCGTCTACCGCAACGGTATTGCCTAAGGAAACCGACTCGATATCGTTGAGTGCCACGAGAGTGTAGGTTGCAAGCACGCCTGCATCACCCTCGAAGAGCTTGTTTACGAAGATAACGCCGTCAGCGTCCTCGTCAGCCGCGCAGGAGAACTTGGTAGCGTCGTAGGTGAAGGTGTACTCAGCGGAGTAGTAAGCCTTGTCAACCGATACGGTCGCACTCAGAGATTCGGTCGCCTTCAGCGCGGTCTTATCTACGGTAATTTCGAAGCTGTAGCTGTCCATTCTGAAGAAGACGTCCTCCTCGTACTGAACATACGTACCGGCCTCGGTAATCTCCTCGCCGCCTGCAACCACCTTACCTTCAACGATGTCGATATCACCGGTTACAGTCGTGTTATCGATAGCTACGGTAACGCCCGCTGCCGAATCTGCATCAACACTAATGGCATCGCCGTTGACCGCCGCGAGTAGCTTGGAGTTGTTGAGCACGACGGTGCCCGCCTTAGCGGAAAGCACCTGCTTCTCACCCTGAAGCTCTCTACCGTCAAGTATCACGTTTTCAAAAGTAAGATTTGCGTAGCTTTCAACAAGAACGCTCACAGCATCACTCCTGATGGTTCCGTTCTTGATAGTTACGTTGGTGCCGGGAAGAATCTGCAGTCCCGACACGCCTGCCCTTGCCGAACCGGCAGAAAGCGAGTAAGTACAGCCGTTCAGATCAATGGTAATATCCTTGTCGATCACAAGAGCCTGATTTGTAACGTCAGCCTCAAACGTCAGCGTGCCGCCTTCTTCAACGTTTGCATACGCCTCCTCAATGGTAATGAACTTGGCGTAGAATATACCGGTGTCGTTACCGCCGTTGTTGAACTTCACACTCTCGCCGCTGAAATCGGGGCTTGCGTACCAGCCGTCGAAGATGTGGTTTTCCTTTGCTACCTTATTTAACTGCTCCTGTCCACCGGACGTACCCATAGTGAGAGTTTTGGGAGCCTCAGCGCCGTTGAGGTAAAGGAGTGCCTTTGCATTCTCGTTGATCACAACTCCGGGCTGCTCAACGAAGAGCATTCTGCCTACGCAACCGTAAAGCTTAGAATACTCGGTAACCGTACAGTACTCAATGGTCGCATAAGCCGCGTTCGCAAGGATTTCTCCGCAGAAAGAGTTATCACTGCCGGTGGTGGTTATAGTACCCTCGTTAACACATTTATACGCTGCTACAGGCGTACCGCCGGTCCAGTAAATCGTCCCTATACCCGAAGCGTGTATCTCGTCGCCGGTATTACCGTAAGCAGTAACGGTACCGTTGTTGTAGCAGCTGTCAAAGACGACTCTTCCGCCGAAATACCAGAGAGCTCCGGTATTATCTCTGCCGAGAATACCGCCCGCACAGGAGACTTTTCCGTTGCTTGCTTCTGCAGTAATAGTACCGTAGTTTTCACAGCCCTCGAACACAAGGTCACCCTTAACCTTAAGACCGCTACTCTTACCGTTGGAGAAGTTAAGCAGTCCGACGATACCGCCCGCCTCACGAATTCTGGTGGTTACGGTTGCCGCATTCGTACAGTTTACAAAGCGACCGTCAAGGATGAGCGTATAATCCTCCTCGGAAGTAACGTAGCCCTCAAGATATCCAACCAAGCCACCCATATTGTTGGTAGCGTAGATGGAGCCGCTCTTAAGATGGCAGTTCTCGAACAGGAAGGAGGAGCCGTTCTTGATTCTATAATAGCCGACGAGCGCCGCAACGCCTGCGCCATCGCCCTCCGGCAAGCCATCCGCATGGATGCTTACGTTCTCAAGATTGACGTTCTTGAAGCTCGCACCGTAAGCGTAGCCGAAAAGCCCGAAGCCGTATTCGCCGCTTGTAAGCTTCGTGGGAACGTATCCCGCATCGGTAAGATTTGATATGGTATATCCGCGTCCGTCGAAGGTACCGTTGAAGCTTGTTGCCTCATCGGGGGACGCGCCGTAGGAATCATAGCCGATAGGAGTCCATGCCATATTCTCAAGATCGATATCGGCAGTAAGAACTACCAGCTTACCCTCGAATGTTTCACCGCTGTTTACACGGTTTGCAAACGAAATTAGCTCGTCCTTGCTTCCAATAGACAGATCGGGGGTTTCTTCAATTGCCGCCCCATCCGTCGGATCTGTCAGTGCCAGAGCCATCATCGGCATGAAAACCGATGCCAGACACATCATTGCCAACACGAAGCTGAGAAGCTTATTTGTTTTTGTTTTTTCCATGTTGTTTCTCCTTATAATGTATTCTCGTTGATTTCATTACATACGCCCCGCGACGTTCTGCACCGTAGAGACGTTTTTCACCGCGGCAAACTCGACAAAATCACGTCATCCGTCGCCTAAAATTACGCAACGCGCATATAACGTACGCTATATTATAACGCAAATGCGTTCTATTGTCAATACTTTTGCGTTTTATTTTTTTCGCAAATGCGTGGTACAATAAAATGGGAGGGGGTGGGATATTTATGGACGTAAACAAAAAAATCGAAGGACTGAGGTTTCAACGAGGATGGTCGCTGTACGAGCTGGCACAAGAATCCGGTTTAACTCAATCCACCTTGACATCTATGATAAAAAGAGGAAATCCACCTAAAATTGACACACTCGAATGCATATGCGATGCATTCGGAATAACCCTCGCTCAGTTTTTCATTGAGGACGAGCAGCTCGAGGTTTTGAGTCGGAGCGAAAAGGAGCTTATATCCCTGTTCAGACGCCTGCCCGACGCAAAGCAGAGGGCTTTGATCGAACTGCTGAAAAAATGAGCGTCTCCACTCACAGCTATTCATTCTCCCCCGATCGTTCCTTTGATTAAGTCTACCGCGTAAACGCAAAGCACCACCCCTGCGGCATTTTCCCGCAGGGGTGGTGCTTTTTTATTGGTCGCGCGAGTCGCTCACAAACGGATCAGAACTCCGCGCCATCTACCTTTCTCACGAGACCAAGCTCGTCGAGCATGAACCAGAGCATCACGTCGTATCCCGCATCGTTTGGATGCAGACCGTCCTTGAGGAGAGAATCCACGGTCACACCCCGCGCTTCGCAATCGCGTAGAAATGCAGTATAAAGATCGACCGGCGCAAAGCCTCTTTCCACCGACGCCTTCATATAGAGGTCGTGGATATCGTTCATATGGAGTATTCTCCACTAGGGCTCTCCGTCGGTTTCCTTATATGCCAAAGCAGGGATATTAGCCACAAAATGACGTCCTTTCCCATAGCGACGAACCTCTCGTGAAGCCTTACAACGCTATCGTAAAAGAGCTTTGCATGCTCCGCTCTGGTACGGCGCGGCCCATCGGAAAAATTCTGATGGCGGTTGTTCGTGCCGATTACGCAGATGACTATATCATCCTCGGCGTCCACCAGCGCGTCAAAGTTACGCAAAATAAAGCGGGTGTTGGTTCCGGTGCAAGCGTTGTTTATAACCACGCAATCATACTGCGTCTCCATATATTCACGAAAGAGCTTCGCCCGGCAGTATCCGTCAGGATTCCTTCTGAAATTCTCAACTATCGGCTCGCCGCTCTGCTTAAAGCCGGTGCCGCCCTCTCTGTGGGTGATGGAGTCACCCAGCAGCTTTATTCTCACCGTCCTTTCGGGCGAATGAGCTTGCTGACTATTTTTGCTATTTTTTCGTTCATTTTTTCAGTTCCTATTAATAGAGCTCTCCGCGGAGGATACCGCGGAGAGCCCGGAACGCGTATTCAGGAATTACTTCTGAACAAGGTGGATAGCGAAGCCGCAGATCTCGTCCTTGAAATAAACGAACTTAGGCTTACCGGTCTTGTCATCATAGGTAACGGAGCTCTCATCGAACTCGAAGCCCATTCTCTTGAAGTAAGCCATAGCTCTGTCAACAAAGTGAGTCTTGATACCGATGTGGCCGCACTTGCCGGGGCCCTTCTGGCACATAAACTCAAACTCCTCGCCTGCGAAGATGGACTTACTGGTCTGACGAAGGGGCATACCGAACATAAGCTCAAAGAGCTTAGCGCCCTTCTGCGCTTCCTCTGCGTTATCGTTATTGATGCCCATGTGAACGAACTCAAGACCGAGCATAGTCTTTACAGCGTTCTTGGTAAGAGCGGTGATCTCGTCCCACTTCTTCTCACGAACGAGGTCGTCAGCTACCATGAAGGAGCCGCCGCAAGCAACGATCTTGTTGAACTTGAGATAATCGAGAAGGTTGCCGGCATTGATTCCGCCGGTAGGCATAAAGGTAAGCTGACC
>CAZABU010000015.1:0-23272 GCA_964483225.1 uncultured Ruminococcus sp.
GGAAGGCCTCCCTGGTATCCTCCTCGGTTGTAAAATGATCTCTGATAGAATAAATCTGAAGTCCGAATTCTTTCATTGCTTTTCTCCTTATTTTTAGCTCATATTATTTCGTTAATTGAAAAATCCCATCACTAAAGTGCAGTCTGAGACTGTCATCATTTCCGTACGGCGACCAGTCGTCCCCAAAAGCTATCTGTTGCCACGAGAAACTGGAACCGTTATAGTAAATATCGTTAACACTGGTGCAGTAATAAAGCGCATATGCGTCCACCGACTCAACGCCGGAATAAAGGTCAAATCTCGTCAACGCAGTATCGAGAGCCGAAAGAAGGCGCTTTCCACCGTCGAGATATACTCCGTCGCCTATTACCGTATAGACCGAGTTGCCGCTCTCAAAGGAAATTCTTCCGTTGCCGGCAAGCCATCCGAGTATTATAGGCAGCTCGTTGTTGCTGGTCGTAACGGTTTTTTCATCAAGAGCACTGTCGTTGTAGCCGCTTCCGTAATGAACGATACCGATTACCTCCACGTTCTTACCAAAGGTAAGACTCTTAAGATTCACAAGCCCTCTGAATGCACCGGAGGCCACCTGCACGGTTTCGTCGGGGGTCTGATAACTGTCGGCGTCCTTCGCGGCGGGATACTGAACAAGGGTATACAGGCTCTTTGTAAACAGAACGCCGTCCCGTGAAGTAAACGCCGCATTATCCGTATCTACGGTAATGGCAGTCAACGTGTCAGCACATAAGTTCTGGTCAACTAAATACGAAGCAAGTGCAGAGTGCCAAATGAAGATAACGTTTTCGCCTATCGTAAGCTCGGTTACCGTACTGCTCTCGGCAAACACGGAACCGTCGTCGTACATAACATCCGAGCCCTCCTTGAAGGCACCGATTGAAACCACCTCAAACTCTTCGCCGTTGCTCATAACGGTGGCGGGAATTTCAACCGCTCCGGAAGCATTGATACCCGTAAGCTGAACCTTGCCGCTACCGCATATCGAATAAGTAAGACCGTTTACAGTGAAGACGGATTTTCTGACAAGATAATCCGAGCCTGAAAACTCGTTATCAGACCTTTCGGGCAAGGAATACATAAACGAAGTTCCCGACATACTCGGAGCGTCGGCGTAATGCGCTGACACGAAGGTGGAGGACGGAGTTGTCCTTCTTCCGTCAATCCAACCGAGGTTCTGAGTGTCGTTCACGCAAAAATAATTATAAATAACTCCGAGGAATTCATCCGGATCGTCGTCCCAGGTAAGATCGCACCAATACCATTCGCCGTCATCAAGCTTTATAAGATTCCAGGCGTGCGCCTCACCGGCGTATCCTGTTACGTAAACGTTATCTATGCCGCAGTAATTGAGAAGGAGCTGGAAGGACTTGGAGTAGGATTCGCACACGCCGCTCCCCTCCAACAGAACGCCGAGAATATTATGAGCGAAGGCCGCATCCTCAGGAGTCACGCCGTCGGATTCATAGGCATAGTATGCACCGCCGATCAAATAATCGTGGAATGACAGCGCTACGGAATATGTATCGTCACCGAAAATTCCATCAACCGCAGTACGGACGGCGTCGTAAACGCGCGCATTATAAGCACTTCGAATTTCGGCCGCGACGTATTCCTCGTAGGTCAGTATATGTATTTCCTCAGAGGTATATTTGATATGCGAGGACATCCAATAGTAGAGAGGATGATCCATTCTGTAAGCACTCCATACTGCCAAAGCCTCCTGATCCGATATGCCGAGATCGGAGTAATCTACTTTTGCTACCAGAAGGTCGGTATCAACGTTGATATCGCTTAGGTGGAACTCTACCATCGCCGTATCGATCCTATCGTATAGCGACACATAACCGGTTCCCTTTTGCAAAGACGAAAGATATTCATAGGCATAATCGGTGGCATAGCGAGCGGGATTGGTATAATCACTGGCGAACACCGCATTTTGCTTAACGATCACAAGTCCGCAAACAAAGCAGTGAGAGCCCTCGCTCTTGCCGGGAGTATTTGCAGTAGGAGGTACCGCCTCATCTATGACCGGCGTATGAGCCACCGTCTGCAATATCTCTCTTCCGGATATTACAAGACCGCACACGGAACACGCCTCGCCGGAACTCAGTCCGGTATCCGTACAAGTGGGAGCCGTTACACCGAGTTCGATTATATTATGACCTGTAGCAGCAATAGGTGTCAGCCGCGTTTTACCGCAAGTACATGCGCTTGTGACATAACCGTTCTCGGTACAGGTAGCAGGCACGGCTGCAATATCCGAGAAGGTACACGTGTGCTCCTCTTTTTCGTCATCAAAACCACCGCTGCCGGAGAAAGGAATATCCTCCGGGGACGGTAACGGTAACGAACATCCCACAAGCAAAAGCAAGCATAAAAACGTAATAAAGAGCAACGATGCTTTCGTAAATTTCATAGTTATCCTCCCTATATTTTTCTATTTTTATAATACAATACCGAAAGGTATTTGTCAAGATTTTTAGTTAAACGAAAAACGGCTTTTTGATAAAAGCCGCTTCTACAATTCATTTGTTTGCAATTTTTATTAGATAGGTTGAAAAATTCTCCATCCTCAACCGCATTGCGGCGCTATCCCCCTCGACGACCTCGGTTTTTACAATGGCGGCATCGTTATCTGCATTGAGAAGATAATATTCAAGCTTATCCCCTGCCTGCAGTCCTGCCACGCACACCTCCACATCCTTGGTGGCGGAATCATCGTCATCGTTATAGTGAGAAAACATCAAATATCTGTCATCGCCCGTAGCGGCAAGCGCATAAATATCAGCCCCCTCCACACGACTTTCCACCTCTGTGCCCGCCTTGTAGAGCTTTCCGAACATCCAGAGTGAGTAATAGGACTTCAGCGGGACGGAATTAATGTAAGGCTTGAACAGAGAGCACCAGCTTGAGGGCCTGGCATCGTAAAGCATCAGCATATCTATCGACGAATGCTGTGCGGCAAGCATCGCAGACGCAGTATATGCCGAGCATTTCGGGCCAGGGCCGGTTCTCGTTTCGATGGCATAAATATAGTATGGTCCCGTCCAGCAGCCGTCGCGTACGTAGTTCCATTCGTTTAAGATACTCTCACATTCATAAAGTCCGTACTCGTCAAGGAGGTTTCTGACGAACTCCGCAGCGGACAGCATCATATCAATCCTGTTGAAGTAGATGTGCCAGGAGAAAAAGTCGGGCTTTATATCACCAAGGCTGTCAAGAAGCCCACGTATCCACCACTCCTTTTTCGCACCTGCAACGGCAGGTCCACCGATCTTCAGATGGGGAAAGCAGGTCTTGAGGTGATCAAGAGCAATGCGGTAGAGCTTATAGAAGTCCTTTGCGGTACCCGACCAGCATCTTTTGTTTTTGGCGTCGTCGACATCGAGATCCGGCTCATTCCATATCTCCCAGTACTCCATATTGTATCGGAAGCCGTCTGCCCACCCCTCGGTATAATGGCGGATAATATGCTCGCAAATGATCGCCCATTTCTCAAAATCGGGCGGCATTACCGTTCCGTATTTCTTCACCTCATGCTCGATTTTTGAGCCAAGGCGGTAAAAGTGGTGAGTGCCTGCCATTTCCGTGACCTTGATATAATCGTCGGTACAGGTAAAATCGTAGCTGGCGGGATCTGTTGGATCCGCGTTAAAATCCGGGAAGATCGAATGTACGTCTACAGTATGGCTCAATCCGTATTTCCAATAAAACGCCGCATCGTGGTTACGGGCGTAAGGAATGTTTAGCTCCTTGTAAAGATCGAAATTACTGCTATTCTTGTTTTCATTCGTATCCCACGTCATCGCAGCAGGGCCGTTATTTACACAGTGCATAGGCTTGATCTTACCAAGTCTTTTGGAAAAATCCACCGTAATTCTGTTCATATCACTCACTCCATTCTATAAGTATTACCTCGTTAGGTTTTATAGCATTTGCATTTGGTGCCCAGGAAAGCAATCTATCCTGATCTATTACGTAGAATCTCGCATCGGAGAGGTCGGCGCCTTCTATGTTAAGGCTCTGCTCTGCACCGGTGAGGTTTGATAGCATCATCGCGTGCCTTTTTCCGTTCGATGCCCCAAGAGCGTAAAGTCCATCGACGTCGCAGACAGTTTCCACCTGCGTTCCCAACTTATACAGCTGATTGAAGGCAACCATTGAATAATAGGAGTGACGGGGCTTGCGTGTTTCGGTGTTGAACAGCGGCGTATATACTCCGTAGCTTGTGCGCATATCGTAGATGCAGCACATATCCGTATGCCCTTCCTGAAGCGCAATCATCATAGCGGCAACCTCGGCAGAATGATGCGCTGTACCGCGCTCGGAGGCGTATGGATCCCACTCGTTAAGGTGGGTTTCAAGGCCCTCATAGCCGTAGGCTATCAGCTGCTCATGTAGCCAAGCGTCCATTATCGCAGTTCGCTTGGTATCAGCATAGCTGTGCCAGGAGAAGAAGTCAATGGGGCTCCCATGCTTCTTTATATATTTGAAGAAGACGTGGAAGAAGCTGATCAAGCTTTCGTGCCATTTTCTATCTCCTACCGCAGGATCTTCATTCTCTTTTGGAGCTACGGCGTAAAAGCCGCAGGAAGCGTATCCACCGAATTTAAGATGAGGAAAACGAGCCTTTAAGTGCTTTGCCGCCACGTCATAGAGCTCGTAGTACTGCTCGGGTGTTCCCTGCCACATCTGTGTATTTTCGGGCTCGTTCCATATCTCCCAATATGTGATCTTATAGTTAAAGCCGTCAGCCCAGCCCTCGGTATAGTGCATGATTATATGCCCACAGATACGCGCCCATTTTGCAAAGTCCTTAGGCGGATAGATCCAATAGGGCTTGATCGCGCATTGGTTCTCGATGGTAACACCAAGACGGAAATAGGGCTCGACGTTTGCCTTTACAAGGCACTTTATAAGATGATCGGTGAATGTGAAATCGTAATTGGCGGGGTCGTTTTCATCGGCATTAAAGTCGCGGAAAATATTGGGAATATCCACGAATCTGTTGGAGCCGAAGGCACCACCCACGTCGTGAAGCCTGGAATAAGGAATCCCTGCCTCTGTGATGTAATGAAACATCTCGTCGGACGCACCTGTAAGCGGGGGCTGCCCGCCTGCGTGCATAGGCTTCATCAGTTTTACTTTTCTGCCAAGATCAATTTTTACATCAGCCATTTACTTTATCCTCCTCGGTAATCGTTTTTTCGTCATTTATTTCAATTTTTTCAAATTCACGCTTGGCTCCAACGTGTTTCATCGGGCTTATGACCGCGCGCATATAGAAAATGAGGAACCCGACCACCGCAAATGACAGGAAGGAAAGCACCTGCTGTGCATAAACGGTTATGCCGAATATCTTGAAGCCTCCGTTTTTCTGTATGGCAGAAAGAATAGCTCCCGAGGCAAGCGCCGCAAGGAATCCGACAATACCGCAGGCGGCGTTCTTAATTCCGAGAGCAACCGCCCTGTCCTCCGGTACAACGTAATCGTATATAAGATTAATAGTGCCACTGTTGATAGCCGCCATCGAAACTGCGTGAAAACATATGTATACAAGATATAGCCATCTCGTTTTTGGAGCGGTGAATCCTACGGCCAGGAAGGCTATCGCCACTATAATAAAGGCCAGGGTCATCGAAAAGGCAAAGGAACGCTTATCCGCAAGCCTGCCCATAACAGGAGATGCGACGATCCTGCAAAACGAGCCCAAAGTAGTAATAAGAGTAATCGCCGTAAAACTAAAAGCCAATTCCTCACGCAAATAGGAGGCGTGGAAGGATACCGAGAGACCCGAGGCGATATTCCAGATACCGCCAACGCCGATCACCTTTATAAGCTCGGTATTTTTTATCATACGCCCGAGCACGTGCTTCACAGGGATACTCTTTCGATCCGACGTAGCTTTTTCCGTTGATATAACGAGAGTTACCGTGTGGATCAGCATCATTATTAGAAGAGCCGCAGAGCAGATAACGTAATACGCCCTCGTTGGAGCACCGTTACCGTCGCGGAAGGTGTCTGCTATGGCACCGAGGCTGACCGAAACTATCATTCCGCCGGCGAGAGAAATCATCTCCTTGAGAGCGGTGAAGGAGCCTCTTTTTGTATCGGGAACAGCCTCCATAAGCCAGGTTATCTTCGCGGGATTTATCGCGTTATTTATGATATGGCCGGCAAAAAGAAAGACGAGCAGGAGGGCCGTCTTAACCCCGGAGGGCAGCTCAAAAATAGGAAGCAGATAAAGAAGCACAAAGCACAGCTGATTTATAAGGTGTCCTGCCGTAACTATGCGTTTGGCCCGTTTGCCTGAAAGGAACAGTGCAAACAGCTGTGCACCGCAAGTGAATGTGGCAACGGTAGATATAATTCCCTGCATCGCATCCGAAAAGCCCAGCGCATCAAGTATGTAGCCAAGGAAGGTCGAGGTCACGAACAGTGATATGAAATATTCAAATCCCGCTTCGATTATATATGCAACGCGGGTTCTGCGATCTTTGTTATTCAACTCAAATTACACCTCATTTACTTTTATAGCAAGTCCATTCTAACATACAGCTTTCGTTTTTTCACATTTTTATTTACGAAATTTTTTCGTAAAATAGCGAAAACGCCTTGAACAGTCACCCACTGTGTGATAGAATATATAAAACAGCCCAATTCTACAAGGAAAGGACTTAATTATGACTCTTACAGAGCTTGCGGCAAAGGTCGGAACCTCTGTTGCTACAGTTTCCAAGGCTTTTTCCGGCAGCAGCGATATAAGCCGTCAAACGAGAGAACGGATATTCGACGTAGCAAGGCGCGAGGGATGCTACAATAAATATTACAAAGGCCCGCGAGAGCGGCGAATGATCGCGCTCATCTTCCCTGAATCCGAAAGTGAATACTACGGCACACAGATAGGCGTACTTGAAAAAGAGTTTTCGAAAAGAGGCGCAGATACGGTCATAGCCCTTACGCGCTTTGACAAGGAACGCGAGGCCAGACTTTTCAACGAGCTTGTATATCGTATGAAGGTCGACGGCGTTATCGTTTCAGGCAATGGAAGCCTGATCGAAAATCCAGACGAGATCCCCCTTGTCACCATAAGCTCCGATACCGTACAGGCTGAGCATTCCGACAACGTACAGGTTGATCTCAAAGGCGGCGTTATGGATATGATCGGACTGATCAAGGAATACGGACACAAGAAGGTCGGTTTTATAGGAGAGTCGCTAACGCAGCGAAAATACGATATGTTCAAAAGTGCTGTGCGCCATCACGGACTCCCCTTGCAGGAAAGATACGTGGCCGTATCAGAGCGCCGATTCGCCCCCTGTGGCGAGGACTGCATGCGCATGCTGATCGAGCGAGGCGATGTACCGAGTGTTATCGTCGCGGCCTACGATCAGATAGCATACGGCGCTATGCAATATGCGAGAGCACACGGATACAAAGTACCTGAGGATATATCCTTCGTCGGTATGGACGATATTTCAGTCACCGATTACCTTGACGTTCCTCTGACATCGATACATATGCATACAGAAGACGTTTGCGCGAGAGTGGTCGATCTGATTTTTAAGCGCATTGACAACAGGCATTATAGAGAACGCCGAGAAATCGTTATACCTGCAACGCTGAATCTGCGAAAATCACTTGTTCCAAAAAGATGAAAATGGGGATGTCTCATTAAGAATTCGGGAAAAACAAGACAAAAATAGAGAAAAGGCTGTAAGAATGCATTCTCGGCGAATTCTTAATGAGAACAGACCCGGGGCGAACGGATTTAGAGCAGAAATTGTCGGATGACGAGCGAGAGGCGTATATATATACGCTGAGCGAGGAAACGGCAATAGAATAAAAAACTTTGAAAAATTGAGGAAAACCATAGGTTTTCAACCTTAATACTCTTTAGATTAAATTAAAGTTGAAGTGGAGATGTCGACTTAGCAACATCTCCACTCGTTTTTTATTCGGTTATGCCTAAATGCGATAGCCCCTTACTTATTTTGTTATAAAATCGATTATCGGACCCACGTCTGTAAGGGAGTGGGGGTGATGCTTGCAATCGGGCTTTATAATGTAGGTTATGTCGTAGTAATTTTCTGCCGCGAATTTTATAAGCTTTTCCGAGTTTTGGTTATACGGCACAACTTCGTCGGCACCGCCTGCCACCAAAAGCAATGGAATCCCCGAGGCAAAAAGCTCCGCAAGGTTATTAACGGGATTTCCGACAAAGGTCTTTATCGTTTCGGCACTCAGCGAATACTCGGCGTAGACCTGCTCGCGCTCCGCGCTGCCCTCGGGAGGCCAGCTGTTCAAATCAAGGACAGGGGCATCGAGGTATATTTTACTTACGTACTCGGGATAGGCAAGCGCAAAATTGAAGGCATAAAGACCGCCGCGGCTGAATCCGAAGAGATTGCATTTTTCCGCAAGGCGGTACTTCTCTTTTACGAAATGGTAGAAGGCCCGCATCAGGCGTACGGCCTTATAGCTGCCGTATTTATTGCTGATTTTATAATAAACTCTCGTATATCCAAGGTCGAGAAGTGTTCGCTCCGCTTGATCAAAGGCATAGAGGAACTCGGTCTTCCATATCCATTCTCCGTTAGGCCTATCGGGTACTATTACCGTCGCCTCATAGCCGCAAAATTCAAAAATGTCAGTACGCATATTTATACCTGCCTTTCACCGATTAATTCTATCATAGCCAAAGCTATTTGTCAACCCGGTGAACGATTTTCTTTTCTTAAAACAATGAACGATTTTCTTTTCTTAAAACATAATTTTACCTTGATATGAGTGAAGCTGCGTGGTATAATGGTCTTAAAACAATACTGTTAGGAGCTTGTTATGAAAAAGGGATTGCTTTTATCTTTATTTGTCATAGTAATGCTATCATTCACAGCCTGCCTTTTGCCCACCGTCACGGCCCACGCTCACGAATACGGTGAATGGTCCGTCACGAAGGAGGCCTCCTGCTCTATCGAGGGAGAGCGGACTCGCAGTTGCAGCTGCGGCGAGGTGGAAACCGGAAGAATTGCAAAAGAAATGCACGTTCGCGGCGAATGGGTAACTGTTACCGAGCCCACCTGCACCGAAAAGGGTGAGAAAAAGGTCAGCTGTACTCAATGCGGCGAGGTTATCGTTACGGCCGATGTAGATATACTGCCCCATGATTGCAGACCGGTATCCACTACCGCCCCGACCTGTACCGAGGAGGGCTACTCAAGCTATGAGTGTGCCGACTGTGATTTCACGAAAACCGATGATGTAATAGATTCTAACGGACACGCCTTTGTAGATGCGGTATATAACGGCGATGCTACCGGTATACAAAACGGAACCGCAACCGGATACTGCTCGGTTTGCGACGAGGTTGTTACCGGCGAGATCAAGGGTAGCGCCGAGCTTATCCGCGATATTTTCAGCGGTAAGAAGGTTTCGGTTATGGGTGATAGCATCTCTACCTATATAAATATCTCTAACGGAACCGCCGCAGACACTACCAATTCAACTATCAGAAAAAACAGCACATATTACCATAACGTACACAACGAGGTCCTTCTCGATAATGACGTAGGAAAGACCTGGTGGCAGAGGACTATTAATCACCTCGGAGCGGATCTGCTTGTCAACAATTCCGACTCCGGAGGATTCATCCTCGACTACAAGGATAACGGCAACAAGCCTGCCTATCTGCGTGCAAACCAGCTTCACGATGATACAGGAGAGGATGCGGGAACGACTCCCGATATGGTTTTCCTCTATCTCGGAACTAACGACTTTGCAAGATACGGAAAGAACGGAAAAGACTTTGGCAGCGTTTCTGAGATAGATTTCGACGCTATTCCCGAAAAATGCGGCGATACTTACAAGGCTTCAAACGTTGCAGAGGCTTACGCAATACTCCTCTACAAGATAACGGTAGAGTACCCCGACGCGAAAATTTACTGCCTCAGCCTCATCGACGCTATTCCTTGGCACAAGGATGGACGCGATCAGAAGATAGACGCCTTCAACGCTATGATAGCAGCGCTTGCCGAGTACTACGGCGCAAGCTTCGTTGACATTTATAACGGCACGGGAATCAATCAAGAAAATATCGACGAATACGTCCCTATATACGACGGAGATGAAGACGACAATATGTACCACCCCAACGCGGCGGGCTTTGCTCTTATTTCCGACGTCCTGCTCGATTTGATAATCGAAAATACTGAAAATTATCCTACTGCCGAGGATTTCGAGGCACTTGCGAATAATCAAAACAGATAAAACATTAAGGGCTGAACGTTTAAGTTCAGCCCTGTTTTTATTTACTTAACGCATCCTTCAAAACGGGAATTACCGCCTTTGCCATACGGTAGAAGCCAAGGTCGTTGGGGTGAGTACCGTCGACGGTGCAGGCATCACGAAAATCTCCTTCAAAGAGCAACTCTCCGTCTATATAGTACACCGAGGTATCACCATCGTTGAGGGCTCTGTCATAGGTCGACTTGATTATTTCCCGGCGACGGATATTATCGGGTGTGCCCGTGAAATTTGGGCGGGACATAAAAATTATCGGTGCGGTCGGATTCTTTTCTCTGATAGTCTTATAGAGCGGATGGTGTGTATTTTCAAGGTGGGCAGCACTCGGCGCGTTGTGATCATAGTCTATCACATAAACGTCACAGCCAAGGTCGGCGATATAATCGCACATGGTCTGCTCTCCCCTTGCGTTACCGGAGAAGCCGAGGTTTACGTAATCAACACCGAGGGCACGGCAGGCAATAGCGGCGTAATCGTTGCCGGGACGGGAGGCACAGCCGCCTTGGGTTATGGAGCTGCCGTAAAATACCACACGGCGGGCGTCCCCGTAAGGACGAGCGCATACAGTACTTCCCTGCTTTATTCCTATATACAACTCAAAAACACCGTTGTAAAGAGGAAAATACAACTCAAGGTCACGGGAAACGTTACTCGAAAATTTCACGATTCCCTGAATACCCGAGCGAGGGTCGGGGGTGGTCGTCATTTTGTTTTGATTCGGCATCACGGAGCTGTGAAAGCGGTCGTTCAGATAAATTGTAAAGCCCGTAGTGCCGAGTGGCGGCATATGCCGCATAATACTGTGACTGGGGACTACAGCCTTGACGGCTACGTATGGCGAGTCGGTTGTGAAGCGAAGCCTGCCGCCGGAGGTGTGGCAATAAAGATTGGCGACACCGTCACTTACGTTTTTTGCAACCTCCCGGGGGAGCCTTACGTATCTTCCGTCCGCCTCGTCAAAATATACTCCGTATAGAGAAAAGCGCGGATCCTTTGCGGAAATCCACTCTATATCAGGCTCGTCAAGCGTGGGTAGCTTGAAATTGGAATCTATATCTTCAATACGCATAGTAGGCCTCCAAATACATTCTTAATACGATTTTAGTTTTCAAGTTTTTTCGGCTCGACAAAGGCGAGAGGATCTTTTTTTAGAATCTCAAGACCTCTGTCCCATATTGCCTTTGCAGATAGGCACCAGGTATCTGCCTCCAGGAGCTTGCCGTGGTGAATCTCGTCACCCTCAAGCACCTCTGTGAGTCTGACGTAACGTTGCTGGTACTGTACACCGTCAACAAAAAAATTGTGGCGTCTTGCCCTCTGTTTTATTACTCTGCCTTCCCCATCCTCAAGGACGTAGTCGATAGGCTCCGGGTGGTAGAGATAAATCGGCTCGACCATTTCCTCCACGCCGTGCATTAAGGTAGTGGGTGCGACAGTGCATCCTATGTAGAGGATCTTACCGTCTATGTCCACAAGCTTGCGCAGAGGGGAATGCTCACCGACGGGGGGTTAGGTCGAGCTCGTGATCTGCGGTGAGATATTCAGCAAGTCTGCCCCGAGCCGTGCAGGAGTGAGTCGCGTGCATACTGCGGACAACGCCGTCAACCTCAGTACGAAAATATGCAGGAAGGTAACCGACGCAGGTAGGGGTGGTCAATCTATTGAAAATCGGATTGCTTTTATTGACATAGGAATAGGAAAATGCAGGGAAAACGATTGTTCCCTCCACGCCGAGATACTCGATAAGCCAATCAAAAAAGCTTTTTGCCCCGCCCTCGATAGAACCGAGGGAACGGTAAGAGGAATGTATCATTACGGTATCACCGGGCAGGATTCCGAGATCTTTCCAATCATTAAAGAAGCGTTCTTTCATTGGTCACCTCGTAGCTTTTTTTCAATTTTAGCACAAAAGCGAGCGGCTGTCAACCGCTCGCCATTATTTAACAAAAAACATGTGTAAAAAAGACAAATTTATTTCCAGAGCACGCAATTCTGATTGTCAACAAAATATTTACTGCCGTCCAGCATATGAATGTTTATAGGGTTTGAGCTGAATCCTGCCCATTTGATCTCTCCGCTGAACACTGTTCCGTCGGGAAGGAGGAAGCAAGCGTTGTTATATAGCGATACATCAAAGTCCTCGATATCGTATTTCGTCACATCGATATTAACGTCGGGATAATCAACGAGGGTACAGTTTTCTGCATGGGTGAAGTAATATGTTCCCGTTGTGTCGTACACCTGAAGGCAATCATCACTAACCGTGTTCCACATACTCAGCTCCAAGGTCTTCACCTCTCCGCCGGGCATACGTATGATAGCGTAGTCGTAGGCGTATGCCTCATCAATGTTCTTCTCAAAATAATCACAGGAGGAAAGCGTTGCTCCTATGCTACATAATAGGGAAATTATAATCAAAATGCAAACAATTCTTTTCATAATACTACCTTTCTCACTCTATGCGGAGTGTCTGTCCTGGATCAACCGAATAAATTTTATCATCGGCATAGAACCACACCTTGATCAGCGTAGGGTTATAAACCTTGGTATTATCTGCGCTGAAGATCAGCGAGTCATAGGCCTTTACATAATCGTAGATCTCAATGTTTGTGGCATACCATATATCATCCTTGTCTCCAAGCGCCTCGGCAATCTTGTCAAGCCTGTCCCAGTTGTCATTTCTGTCGAACTCAAAGGCATGTCCCCACATATAAAAGAGTCTCGGCCACTTACCCGCAGGGTAAGGATAGCACGCTTCGGTCACGGCGCAAAACTCCTCTATCCAGTTGAAGAGTTGGGGATTATTATGGTGAGCCGTGGGCATCCAGGCATACCAGTCGGTGGGAAGCTTAAAGCCATTGTTGTCCTGACAAAGCGAACGGGAATAAACTATTCCGAGATTTTTGAGGCTCTGACTCACGTTCTCGTAGGAATTGCCGTTGCATATGTTTCTGATGCCGGAATCCGGGTACGCCATACCGCGGATTATCTTATCAAAGGCCTCCTCAAGCTCCATACGGCAAAACAACGCATCTTTGATGCAATCGATGGGAGATGCTGCCCCAGAGGCTATATGAAGCTGTCCGTGAACTGCGACCTCATGGCCTGCGTCCGCAAGATGCTCTTTGATCTGCTCGGCGGTAAGGCGATTTCCCTTACCCATCATTCCGCTATTAATATTGAATGTACATTTAAGTCCGTGCTTGCCGATTACCTCAGCGAATTTTATATCCTGAGAGCAACCGTCGTCATAGCTCAATGTAACGGCCTTGATACGCCCTTCGGGAAAACGTAAAAACTTGTATCTCATACAGATAAGCTCCTTTCCTTCATAAGATAATTATACTACGGAAGAAATAATAAATCAAGCCTATTCCGAGAAAAGACAATCAGAATTTTTCGGGTCAATTTTTGCAACACAATCGGGCAAATAACGCACTTGACAACCGCCTTTATCCCCCTTATAATTAAGTTGATACTATAACCTCAAAAGGAGAAACGTCATGTTTAGACCAGAAGATTTGACCCCTGAACAGAAGATCGGCCAGGTGCTTTGCGCCAACCAGATCTACGAACATCCCGGCGACCTCGATTTTGTCGTTGAACAGATTAAAAATCACGCCTGCTCCTGTGTGCGTTTGTCTATGAATAAACGTATGCCCCGGATAATGAAAACGCTACGAGAGGCGGCCGATACGGCAGGTGTTAAGCTCCTGATAGTAACCGATATGGAGCAGGGCTTTACCCCTTCGGGCAAGCAGACAGTCCCCTTACTTTCTCTTGCAGCGTGCAATAACTCGGAATATACGAAGGCCTTTGCCGCTGTGACTGCAAGAGATGCCAAGGCTGCGGGTTATTCCGGATGCTGGGGACCTGTTATCGATATTTTGGAATCGGACGGTCCGTGCTCTGTTTCCCGCAAGGCCGGTGACACCCCCGAGCGCGTAACACAGCTCGCACGTGATATTGCTTCCGTCTACGCCTCTTACAATTTCCAAAGCACAGGAAAGCATTATCCAGGCGGGAAGTACGATCTGGCGCTGGACACCCACATGGCCGAGGGCATTTGCTCAAAGACCGCAGATGAGCTGAAGGAATACGTTCTCGTTCCGTACCTCAAGCTTTGGAAGGAGGGGCTTCTTCCCACGATCATGTCGCGACACTGCATTTATCCTAAAATCGACCCGCTTTATCCCGCCAGTCTCTCAAAAAAGGTTATCGGCATTATCCGCGATATGGGGTATGATGGGCTCATTTATACCGACTCGCTGGCAATGATGGGAATTCTGCAAAAATACGGTGAAGAAAACGCTATGACGCTGGCTCTCAACGCCGGTAACGACGTTATCCTCCCTAACGGCCGCCGCACGAACAAGGAAGTCTACGATATGCTTCTCAACTCCTATAAAAACGGAAATATCTCCGAGGAACGTCTTGACGAAGCAGTACGTCGCATCTTTGAGGCCGTAGAAAAATTCAACATAGTGCCGACATCCCCTTATCCTGTTCCCGAGAATATTGACGAGGTACTTTCGGCAGTTGCTCGCGATTGCATTACGGCAAAATGCGACGAAGGCCTTACTGCGGCTATTCCCGCAGATAAGAAAAGGCTATTTATCGTTACCACCGATATGGGCTTTGACGGTGTTAAGGCCGAGATATCCTCCGGTAAGTGGTATTCGCCTACTCGCGTTATCAATGCAATAAAGGAACGCTTCCCTAATGCCGAGGTCGTTACCATTTCGGAATACCCCGATGCAAAAGATAACGAGGCTGTTCTGACTGCAGCAACGGCTCACGACGAGGTCGTTTTTGTTACATTCTGCACCACTGGCGCATATCTCGGCACAGACTGCCTGACCCGTCGCCTGGAGTCTGTTGTCAACTCGCTCATAGTTTCCAGTAAGTGTGACACAGTAGTTCATTTCGGCAACCCCTTCGCTCTCAAGACGCTCTATCACATCAAGCGCAAGATATTCGGGTATATGGCGCCAAAATCTCAGGTGTTCGCCTTCGACGTCCTTTCCGGAGCTATTGAAGCCAAGGGCAGCTTCCCCTTCCCGGAAGTTATGAAGAAGGAATTTATCAACGGTTAACACACATAAAAGCTAATGCCTAACACAGTTAATCCGCTGTCCCTGCGCACTCGTTGCGTAGGGACTTTTTCAATTGTTTTGCAATTGTTTAATTACTTAAAATCTTGTATATTTGCTAAATGACACGCAGTGTATCTTGGGCCGAAAATAGCCCTTTTTGTCAACTTTATTTAACAAACATCCATTAAAAATTACTCAAATCTTTTTAATAATGAATTATTTTTATACCACTTGACAAACAAGAAAATTAGTGATAAAATGCTAAATGAAAAATTTATGAAAGGACGTTTTCGCAATGAAATCCACAAAACGTAAAGTGTTGATTTGTTTGTTGACAGTTGTTGCGCTTCTCACAGTAGCTGCGGTATCTGTCACAGCAAATGACAACCAACTCCCCAACGCCGAGGTAATCAATCTCGGTGCCACCACCGTAGACGTCGACTCATATTACAAGTATGATCTTATCGGCGGCACGGGTCTATCGACGGGAAAAGACCCCTTCGATCTCCAAATCGCTATGCAGTTCCTTGCAAAGGACACACCCGAAGAGGCCGCTGCTAATGCGTATGGGAATTATACTACCGACTTCTTTATCACAATGAGCGGTATTGAAGGTGGAAGCTCTGCCGCAAACGGATGCTACCTTGCGGGCTATTACCCCTCCTTCGGAGCATGGGTCATTATTCCCCTTGATAACTTTTCCATCGAGGACGGAGTAACCTATCCCGTTATTACCTCTGCAGGCTTCGACTTCGAGTACGTAGATATCTGCGAGTCCGTTCAGAACTTTGTTTGCGGTATCTACCTTTCCGACGAGTTTCGTAGAGCCAATCCCGATCTTCAGATCGAGCTTGAGCTTGGTCTCAGCGAGACCTATGATAAGGCGATCGCCGCAGATTACGTTAGTGTCGGCTCTTACGTTTACGACTCCTATCTTCTCGGTCTTGGTGACAAGGCTGTAGAGCTTGAGGCATCCAAAGTAACCGTTGGCGGCGAGGAAGTAACTGAAGAAATGCAGAATACTCTCGATGCAATTCTTGCGGATATCAATGCAAATCCCCTGCTCGGCGCTCTCGAGACGAACTTCGGCGCAAACAAGGATAAGATCGACTCCGCAAAAAATGAGCTTGTATCCCAGGGCGCCGCGGAAGAGGACGTAAAGGTTGCTACTCCTATCATCAACATCACTCTTGCTGACGTTGTTATTGCAGATAAGATCCCCCAAAGAATGACCTTTGACGTTACGCCCACTATCGCAGTTGGAGATAAGAGCGTTGCCCTCAACAACTTCAATGTTGCGCTTAAATTCCGCCTTCCTATTTACAGTGCAGAAGCTAACGAATGTGCCAGAGTTTATCACGAGGGTGATTACATTGGTATCTACGATATAAAAAGCGACGATTCCGGCAGCAAGTACGTCGAGATTGAGTCTAATAGCTTTAGCGAGTTTGCTGTTGAGCCCACTGCTACTCCTACCGGATCTCTCAGCAGTGCATATACCTCCGAAAGCACCTATTGGGGTGAGTGCGGCGGTAACGCATCCGAAAGCTTTGAATTCAAGTTCTATAACGGCAACACTTATATGGGTTATACCTCTTTGAATAACATTGACGATATAATCGACGGTGAAGTATACGTATCCTGGCACATCAAGCTTGATGCTGAATCCAATACCGACGAGTACTGGGATATGGCCTGGGACATCGCTCCCACCCTTTCCATGCAGCCAAACCGCGTTGAGCAGTGGGTTGACGGCGTCAAGGTTGCGGAGTGTACACTTCAGTTTAATTGGTCTGACGGAATATTCCCCATAATCGCGGCTGTTGCAGATGCTGACGGTAAGATACTCAGCTATGTAAACAACCGTGCCGACTTCACCCTTGCAAATGCACTCAATACTTCCGCCAACAATGCTTCGTCGGTTGTAATGCTCAAGGACGTTATTCTTGAGAATACCCTTGTTATAAGCGCAGGTAAGGTAATTACTCTCGATCTGAACGGCTTCACCATCAGCCAGGTCAAGGAGTGCACCGATAGCTACGAAATGATCAAGAATAACGGTACACTAACCATCACCGGTAACGGTAAGATTTCCTTCACCGATACCAGCGCAGGCGACGCTTCCGCAAGTTGGGGCGCTTATACCATTCGTAACGAGGGCACTCTCATTGTTGAGAACGGTACTATCGAAAACCTTAGCGAACAGAACGTTGCAGGTCAAGACTTCGCTCACACCGCTCTTGCGATCTTCCAGTACAGCGGCTCTACAACCATCAACGGCGGTACAGTCTCCGGTCCATATTACCGTTCCATTCGTCTTTGGAAGGGCGATATGACCATCAACGGTGGTAACATCGTAGGTCAGGTCTGGGTACAGTGCGTGGACGATTCCGCGAAGCTCACTATCAACGGCGGTAGCTTTGCTCCCGTTTGGAACGACGGCTCCTCCGTGTTCGTAGGTAACATTACTACCAGCAGCATTCACTCCGTTGAATTCTACGTTACCGGCGGTTACTTCTCCACTAAGATCGGAGCTAACGATCCAACCGCTATCACCGGCGGAATCTCCGGTGGTATCTTCACCGCGGCTGCGAAGAACGGCACCAACGCAGCGCTTATCGTTGACGGCTATGAATTCGAGCAGAATGAGGACGGCACGTATGGCGTTGCAAAAGCTCCTGTCGCCACCGTTAACGGCGTCGAGTACTCTTCCCTTCAGGATGCAATCAATGCTTCAAATGCAGGCGATACGGTTACTCTGCTCAAGGACGTTATTCTTGAGAATACCCTTGTTATAAGCGCAGGTAAGGTAATTACTCTCGATCTGAACGGCTTCACCATCAGCCAGGTCAAGGAGTGCACCGATAGCTACGAAATGATCAAGAATAACGGTACACTAACCATCACCGGTAACGGTAAGATTTCCTTCACCGATACCAGCGCAGGCGACGCTTCCGCAAGTTGGGGCGCTTATACCATTCGTAACGAGGGCACTCTCATTGTTGAGAACGGTACTATCGAAAACCTTAGCGAACAGAACGTTGCAGGTCAAGACTTCGCTCACACCGCTCTTGCGATCTTCCAGTACAGCGGCTCTACAACCATCAACGGCGGTACAGTCTCCGGTCCATATTACCGTTCCATTCGTCTTTGGAAGGGCGATATGACCATCAACGGTGGTAACATCGTAGGTCAGGTCTGGGTACAGTGCGTGGACGATTCCGCGAAGCTCACTATCAACGGCGGTAGCTTTGCTCCCGTTTGGAACGACGGCTCCTCCGTGTTCGTAGGTAACATTACTACCAGCAGCATTCACTCCGTTGAATTCTACGTTACCGGCGGTTACTTCTCCACTAAGATCGGAGCTAACGATCCAACCGCTATCACCGGCGGAATCTCCGGTGGCGTATTCACCGCAGATGCCAAGAATAACACTAACGCAGAGCTTGTTGCTGATGGCATCATCCTCGTGCCCAACGCAGACGAAACCGTCTTCGCAGCTATTAAGCCTGCCGAGTTCCTTGGCGGATCTCTTCGTTTTGCCGATGCTGTTACCGGTTACACCAATATGCGTTTCGGCTACAAGTTCGATGAGAGCTTCGTATTTGACGGAGCAACCTGGGGCTGGATCGTCACCATCGGTGAAAAGTCCGCAACCCGCGTCGGTCAGAACTTCACCACCGACAACAGAACCAACCTCGTTATCACCAACATTCCTATGGAAATGTATGCAACCGATATCAAGGTTCAGCTCTATTATGTCATATTGGTTGACGGTATTGAGTTTACCGTGACCGACGAGGTCGTTTCCAGAAACGTACTCGACGTTGCTACGGCAGTTGCAAGTGACGAAAATGAGCTACTCGAGGCACGTGATTACGCGAACAAGCTCGTAACCGACTACAACAATTCCACCGAACAGGCCTACCTCAAAAAGGAAGAGTCTGACGAAGAAGTAGCATAAGGAAAGGAGAATAACAATGAAAACTGAATACATAGTTGCAGAAATCGAGGTTATTGATCTCCTTAAGGCTGATATAATTACTACCTCTGCAGGTGATAATGATTTTAACTTTGGCGAAATCATCGAAACAGACTCCACAAATACTACGTCGGAAAAGTCCTGGGATCAGGGCTGGTAAACAAGTATGAAAAAAGCATACAAGGCACCCGGCATCGAACTCCTGCTTTTCGGCTGTGAGGACATTATAACGACCTCTGATACCGAGATTGATTCCGAAAAAGATGACTCTACAACCGGATTAAACCCCGGTGGATCGGATCCGTCTGACGAGGGATATACCGGTTATCATTAAAATCTATCCACAACAAAAAGGCACGCAAGGTAGCTCACAGCTATCTTGCGTGCTAATTGTGAAGTGAAAGGGACTGTCTCAAATGCAATTTTCAAGAGCATTTGAGACAGCCCCTTTCTTATTTCAGAAATTCTAACGCCCTTGGCATTTTTGCCGTAATGATATCTTTTTTGTGGTTTTTAGAGAAAATATATAAAGGAAGACTTGATTTTCACGGTTTTATATTGTATAATATGATAATAATAATAATAATAATGGTTGGGTTCGTTTTCTACATACAGCAAATGTATAACGGACATATGTGCCTGTTCATTATGTGTGATAAAATTTTATTTGGAGGAAACTAAGATATGAAAAAGGAAAATACATACGTAAAAGACCTAATCAAAAGAATGACTCTTGACCAGAAAATCGGAGCTCTCTTGACTCTCGGGTTTGCCGGCACCGTTCCTCGTCAGCACATCTATGACTACATTACCAAATATCATTGCGGTGGCTTGCGTCTTTCTACCGACACCCGTGTGTTTGGAAGCTATATAGACCCTAAGAGCTCAAAGGCGGTTGTTAACGTAACATCCAAGAATGGCGTTAAATATTCGACAGCTCCCGTTTGCACTGCATCTGAGTATAAGGCCGTGTTGGACGAGCTTCAGTTGGTTGCCCGTCAGCGTCCGCTTTCTCTTCCCCTTCACTTCTCGTACGACCAAGAGGGCGGTACCAGTGCAGATTTCTTCTTTGGCGGCGTCAATATATTTACAAAGCCTATGGGGCAGCGCGCTACCAACGATCCCAAAATGGCTTATGAGATCGCCCGTGCTATCTCGCTTCAGAGCCGTGCCGTCGGTTTCTCCTGGATTCATTCTCCCGTACTTGATATTAACTCTGATCCCAGAAACCCGGAAATCTATACCAGATCTTATTCCGACATTGCCGAAGAGGTTGCAGAGTACGCCGAGCAATCCTGCCTTGGCTTTAAAGAGGGCAAGCTGATCGCCACCGGTAAGCATTTCCCCGGCCGTGGACATTCTGACATAGACGCTCACTTTCAGGTTCCGGTAATTAACGTTGACCGTGAGACCATGTTCAACCGTGAGCTTCTTCCTTACCGCAAGCTTATTGAAAAGGATATTCTTCCCTCCATTATGATTGCACACAGTATTTTCCCTGCCTTCGACCCCGACAATCTTGCAACCGTTTCAAAGCCCATACTGACAGGACTTCTTCGTGAAGAGCTCGGATTTGACGGTGTTATTACCACCGACAGTATGACCATGGGCGCTGTTGCTACCCGTTACGGTGTGGCTAACGCTTGCGCTATGGCTCTTGAGGCGGGCGCAGACCTTGTTCTTATGAAGGCGGAAAACCAGCTGGTTCCCGAGACAATCGAAACCATTCGTTCCTTCATCAACGAAGGCAGAATCACCATGGAAGAGCTGGATAAGAAGGTTTACCGAGTATTGAGTCTGAAGTACGAGTACGGTCTTTTCTACGATCAGGACAATCACGATGTTGTTCCGGAAGCCATAATCAATGACAAGGCAATCGTTAACCTTTCTAAACAAGTAGCCAAGCGTTCGGTTCTCATTTGCCGCGATGCAGAAAACTGGATGCCAATCGATCCCGAGGAAGAAATCCTTGTAATCGAGCAGAAGGTTAAAGAGTACAACAGCATCAAATGGCACTCCGGTATTCTCTTTGAGGGATGCCTAAAGTACAGCAGCAACGTAGATTATCTGGAGACCGATTATACCTGGGATGCTAAGGACCGCGAGAACATTGCCGCGGAAATTGCCAATTATGATACTGTTGTTATCACCAACTATTTCATACGCGGTAAGCTTTGTAACAAGGAAGCCATTGAAGAGATCATTGCTTCCGGTAAGAAGGTTATCGTTGTAACTAACACGCCTTACGAAGAGATTTCCATTCCGAAGAACGCTAAGAGCGTTGTTGTCACGTTCGCTACCTCTCCCGACAACATTGAGGTGGTAGCAGGAACCCTTTATGGCAAAATCACGCCAGAGGGCGTATGGCCGGTTGCGTACCACGCATAAGATAGAGGTATTCTTATATGAATTCATTAGAAAAATGGAACAGACACAAGGACCTTTTGCTCTGCGTTGATTCTGACGGCTGCGCGATGGATACTATGGACATAAAGCACAAGAGCTGCTTCGGTCCGAAAATGATAGAATGCTACGGACTAAATGCATACAGCGAGGCTGTTCAGACCGTTTGGGACGAAATAAATCTTTACAGTATGTCGCGCGGCATCAATCGCTTTTTGGCGTTGGTGGAAACGCTTAAGGCTGTTGAGAACAGGGGCATTTGCAAGCCCGAAGAGCCATATGACCGTCTTGAGTTATGGACTCGCGAGGCGAAGGAGCTGTCAGGCCCCGCTCTGACGGCAGAAATAGAAAAATACAACGATTCGCAGCTATCCTTGGCGCTTCGTTGGTCGAGTGAAGTAAACGAGGCAATCTCAGCGCTCCCCGACAGTCATGGTGCATATCCAGGTGTTAAGGAAGCCTTGAAGGCTCTTTCGGCTGTTGCAGATATCTCGGTCGTGTCCTCCGCTAACGGCGAAGCGCTAAAGTCCGAATGGCACCGTTGCGGACTGGACGGATATATTAACGCCCTTTTGGGCCAAGAGGTCGGAAGCAAGGCGTTTTGTATTGCCGAGCTTATCCGTTTGGGCGGATATGACAAGGAGCGCGTGCTTATGGTCGGAGACGCCCCGGGAGATTTAAGGGCTGCAGAAAAAAACGGCGTTCTCTTTTATCCCATTCTTGTGGGAAAAGAAGAATTCTCCTGGCACAGGTTGCGTAACGAAGCCTTTGGTAAGCTCGCAGACGGTAGCTTTGCAGGTGCGTATCAGGAGCAGTTAAAAAAAGAGTTCTTTGATAATCTTTCGTAATCCAAAATATCGGTATGGCAAAAGTTTAGCGAGCCGTTTTACGGCTCGCTAAACTTTTTTAAGGTTTAATTACCATTGCGTTATAAAAAGCAGACACATCACCGAGGATTTCTCCAAAATGATGTGTCCAACTTTTTTATTTATGATTTAAGGCAATTGGATTTTTGTAACACCTTTAAGTCATTCCCAAAAGCTCCTAAAAGCCTTATAAATCAAGGATTATTTGCAAGCTTCTTCGATAGCAACCGCAACCGCAACGGTCATACCAACCATGGGGTTGTTACCTGCGCCGATAAGTCCCATCATCTCTACGTGAGCGGGAACAGAGGAAGAGCCTGCGAACTGAGCGTCGCCGTGCATTCTACCCATTGTATCGGTCATACCGTAGGAAGCGGGGCCTGCGGCCATGTTGTCGGGGTGGAGAGTTCTACCCGTACCGCCGCCGGAAGCAACGGAGAAGTACTTCTTACCGTTCTCGATAACCCACTTCTTATAAGTTCCTGCAACGAGGTGCTGGAAGCGCGTCGGGTTAGTGGAGTTACCTGTGATGGAAACGTCAACGCCCTCATGCTTCATAATAGCAACGCCCTCAAGAACGTCGTTCGCGCCGTAGCAACGAACCT
>CAZABU010000016.1:0-22525 GCA_964483225.1 uncultured Ruminococcus sp.
TTATTCGGTTTTTAATGGGTATTTAGAACGAGAGATAACCTACTGTCTCGGAAATGCCTTTCATATATGGAGTCTCGCTTACGCGAGGCTTTTTGTTTTTCCAAAACACTTTTTATATCAAAAAAACAAAGAAAAATTTCTAATATATCAATAATTCAAAGGCGAAATGTACCGTTTTGTTGTATAATTAGTTTAGAAAGATTACTCTCGTCAGCGGATTTATTCAGAAATATTGACAGAATGATCAAATAACATTATAATAAATATATTACGAAAGGGAAAACGTATGGGAATCAAAAAACTGGCTGGCTTTGCAGTTTTATTGCTGCTGTGTACTTGTGCGATTACCTCCTGCCTTGTTAATGTTCCCTCGTCTTCGCCGTCCAGTGAAAGTAACGCAGTTTTTGAGGAAGGAACTACCGTCAGGTTGGTAAGAGCGCAGAATTCTGATATTGACATTACTGAAATTAAGGAATTGCTTTTTTCTCTGACAGGAAAGATTCCGTCGCTGATTTATGATGATGAGGTGGCCGAATCGCACGAAATAGTAATTGGCGACACAGCTCGCGCTGTCACCGCGGAAGCAAAGTCATATATGGACGGACAGCTTGCAGGGGCGGTCGACACCTTTGCTTTTTGCATTTATTCAAAGGATAGTTCTGTGGCGATCGTTTGGAGTAATGAACTTATGCGTGAACAGGCGATTGCATGTTTTGTAAACAATTATTTGAATTTAAGCAAACTTGATCCGGAGGATGGAGTTATGTACTATAAGAGCGAGATGATAAACGAAGCCGAACTAGAGTCTGCGCGGCGAGAGAGTGATCTCGATCACATAGAAGAGACTCTTGGAGCCGAGGCTCGAGAGGCTATGAGTGCATATCTCGAGATATTTGACGAGGATTTTTATATTTGGCTTGCAGGACTTTACGATCCGGATACAGGCGCACTTTATTATTCTAATTCCGGCAGAAATACCGTGGGGTATCTCCCTGATATTGAGTCGACCGCTCGTGGCTGGGGGTGGCTCAGCGGCTCCGGAATGCTAGAGAATTATAACGGCGATCTTAAAGCTGCGTTGCCCGAATGGCTTGTGCAAAAGCTCCTTGATTGGATAATTCCTCTTCAATCATCGAAGGATGGATACTTTTATCATCCGCAGTGGGGCGGCAAGGAAGGCGTCAGCCGTCTGGGCCGCGATCTTGATTATGCGACTAACTTTATCGCAAAGCTCGGTGGGCAGCAGCTTTACGACGGAAATAACGGTACAAAGGGTATCTACGGTGCGCCGAGCGGCGTAAGCAGCGAGTTGACCGTTCCTTTGGGTAATAATACTGCGGTTGCCGTGTCGAAGGTGGTTGCGACCGCTGTACCGTCGCATCTGCAGTCGGTGGACGCATTTGTTGAGTATATGGGTGACCTTAATTGGGATAGGTCTTACAATTCCGGCAATACTCTCGAGTCCCAGGCGACGCAGATTAAGAATGCTGGTCCTGAGTTCATAGCGGCGTATGAAGCCTTTATGAAGGACAGGCAGGAGCAGATACAGCAGCAGTTACGCGATGCCGGCAAGGAGGAAAACGGACTCTGGCAGGCTGACGTTTCCTTCTATTCTGTCAACGGCCTTATGAAAATATGCTCCACATACACAAGGCTTGGTATCGCTATTCCATATGCCGAAGCAGCCTTTGAAAGCGCATTGAAGATGGTAAAGCTTGAGGGGGAGGATTGTAACGGAAAGACGTCCGGCGCGGTAGTTGATGTGTATAATCCATGGTGCGCTATCAATTACTTGATCTCCAACACTAAAACCTTTGGTGATCCTGAAGTGGCCGATAGAATGCGGGCAAAGCTCGCGGAAAATGCGGCGGAGCTCATTAAGATCACCGCGAGAAAGAATGCCACCTTCAAAAAGGAGGACGGCTCCTTTGGTTACAATGCGGTAGGCGGTCAGCCCACCTCTCAGAGTATGCCCGTAGCGCTCGAAGGGGTAGATGAGGGAGACGTAAACGGTGCGACGATAGCGACGAATACGATAATGGCTCATATGTGCCAGGCCTTTGGCGTTAATAAGCCGCAGTTATATTTCAATTCTGACTTTGATAAATTTATGGATCTTATCGTGAATGCGGGTAAGATAGTCAAGGATCCCGTACCCGAGGTGGAATACGATCCGATTCTTGGATTTGAAAAGGAGGACGAAGGTGAAACCGAACCTTCCGGAATTTCCTCTGTGATGAATACCGGTACGCTTTCGGTCATAGCTTCTCCCGACGGAGATGAAGAGCGGGGAAACGTTCTCGAATTTATAACCAAGTCCGGAGCAAATTCTTATATTCGTATGACACCCAGCGGGGATAAGGAAACGGCAAACAAATATGTTTTCGAGTGGGATATGAACATAACCGAGAATAATAAAAATACCACCGTCTTCCAAATCAGAGTTGGAACCGCTTATATGCTTACTGTGGACACGAGAGATGACGGATATGTGTTTGGCGATTCTTCATCTGAGAGCGGTACCGCCATAGTCCGTAACAGCTTTGCGAGCCTCGGTAAATGCGAATACGGAGAATGGTATACCTTCCGCATAGAGTGCTATCCAGCATTCGAGGAGGGTGAGGCGCAGATCACTTACCTCTACGTAAACGGAACTAAAATGGCGGAAAGTACAAACTACTGTGGCAATAGGAGCGACGGTACGGAGAAGTACAATCCGAGCTACGAATGGGCAAGATTCTTTGCTCTCGGAAGCTCTGATATGACCGTTTTGTTCGATAATATATTCGTTGAGAACCAGGTTGTGGAAGCTCGTTCCGAATAAGCAAAAATAAGGGGCTGGCTTAATTTAGAGCAGAAATCCCCGTTTGCGACCCGAAGTCGTATATAGATACGCCGAGAGGTAGCGAACGGAGATAGACAAAAAACATATTAAAAAGAGAAAAACCGCAGGTTTTTAACCTTAACTCTTTATTGACTGTAAAAAACACGATCAAGACACAAATCAACGTGCCGAGATCGTGTTTTTTTGTCGGTTATGCCTAAATGAAGCGGCCCCTTTACTCCGATTATTTTTCCGCGTGCACCTTCAGCATATGACGCAGCACCTTTACCGAGAAGGTCGCCTCCTCAAGCTCGAAGCCCGGGCCAAAATGATTGATCGTATTTTCGAGATTATACCAGCCGTTAAAGCCGGCGTCGTCGAGTGCAGAAAGCACGTCATTCCAATCAATAATTCCGGTCATTGGTATCTTGTGCTGGTCCTTGATTCCGTTATTGTCGTGCAGGTGAAGCACCTCCACAAGACTGCCGAGCTTTCGGATAACGTCACCTACTGAGGGGTTATCGTATCTGACGGTCAAATTGGTATGCCCCGTATCAACGCATACGCAGAGTGCATCGCCCGCATCGCAGCAGGCATCAACGCGCCTTTTGAGCTCGATAAGATTATCTACGTATCCGAAGAATTCCATTTTACCGTACTTTCCCGAATCGCCGTGGGTTTCAGCGGCGATCTTCACGCCCTCTCGCTTGGCGAATGGCAAAATAGAGGTGAAGAGGCGGATACCTATATCAAACATTTCCTCGTCGCTGTGATCCGCACCTACCCAGGTGATGGCAGGGGTATGTACCACACAGTATTTTGCACCGAGGATCCTGGTAACGATGCAGTCTATTTCCGCGCTTTTCGCAAAGGCTTCGTCCCCTTCCGGTGATACGCCAAAGCCGATCAACCTTCCGTGTGTTTGCGGGATCTCGAGTCCGAGTCCGTCGGCGTATCTCTTCAGCTCTCTGTAATACTCAATTATACGCTCGATCGGCTCATTATAGAGATCCCCTTCCTTGCCCACGCTGTGATTTAGCAGGCTGAAATCTATTCCGTCTGCGCCTATCGCCACGGCGGCATCCATAGCGGATTTGTCCGATACCTTCTCCTGTATATCGATCAGGCTCATACTTATTTTCTTGTTCATAATAATAGTTCCTTTCGCATTGTTATGTTTCGCTTTGTTCGCTTCTGAATTCGCTTGGAGTGCAGCCGCACAGCCGCTTGAAATTTCGGGAAAATGCGGAAAATGAGGAAAAACCGCATTCTATGGATATTTGTGTCACCGTTTTTTCGGTTTTTATCAGCTCGTCGCGAGCTCTGTTGATGCGTAGCTGTATCAGATAGTCAGAGAAGGTTATACCGTTTATCTCCGAAAACAGCTTGCTGAAATGGTTCGGGGATAAATAAACGGTCCTCGCTACCTCCTCGAGGGAGATCTGCTCGGTATAATGCTCGTCTACGTAATCTATGGCCTTGGTTACGTGACGGTATCCGCTGGTGCTCTTTTTTACGTTGATGGGTGTAGCCCTATCGAAGAGCTTACACAGAAGGAGAATAGTGTAAGCGGTAAGCCGGTCCTCGGCGAGAGGCTCCTTGGAAAGGACGAGCCTGCCTATCGTGGCAAAAAGCCAGTCTACCTCTCCGCATTCGTCCTCAGGGAAGTGCCCGACGAGTGGGAAGGGGTGTGCTTTGATGAGCTGCTGGAGTACGGGCGGCATCGCCTTATAGTTGATGGCAAGGCTGTATAGCGACGAGCCCTCCTTGATCTCAAGGCTGTGATAATCGTTATGCCCGAGACAGTAAAAGTCACCTCGCTTGAAATGAAAACGGTTGCCGCATACGTCGCTTTCAAATTCTCCGGAGGACATATATTCGATCTCAAGGAATTTGTGGCGGTGAAGGGCGTAGTTGAAGGCCTTGAGCTTATCCTTGAAGTAAAATTTTATGCCGCATCGCTCGGTAACCTGCTTTTCTGCCCGGTGTAGCCTTATATGCATTTTGTTGCTCATTTTTCAATCTCTCTTTGCTGTGTAAAAAATAAAAAAAGATAGATTCCTTGCCTTGGTCGAGATAATTATAACAGAAAATCGTAAGAAATGCAATAGTTTGATGAAATATGATATTGATAATCTAAAATCGCTATGCTATAATATAATCGTAAATTAATAAATTCTTGGAGGCGGTTATGAGCAACACCACCGGTTTTGATAAAAAGTATCCCGCTCTCGCGCCCGACAACGAGGCGTGGGCGCATAGATTCGACGAGGCAGAGGAAATGGGCCGAGAGGCAGCAGACGCTCTGCGCAAGCTCTACGATTTTTACGGCAGAGATTTCTACCTTTGGATAGCCGAGCTTTACGACGAGAGCCGCGGTGCGTTCTATTATGCCAACAGTGCCCGCGATAATGAGGGGTTCCTTCCCGATTGCGAGAGCACCTGTCAGGCTCTTTCGATGCTGAAGTGGCTGGGAATGTTCCCGAAATCCGCAAACGGCATTCCCGACGAGGATAAGCCTAAGCTCGCGAGGTTTATCAGTGATATGCAGGATCCTGATGACGGATACTTCTATCATGAGCAATGGGGAAAGAAGATCGGATCCTCAAGAAAGGGCCGCGACCTCTCTCAGTGCCTTGAGCTGCTGCATGAGATGGAGGCAAAGCCTAAGTATCCTACCGTCCTTGAGCGTCTTGAGGCTATCGCAAAGTCGGAGAAGCCTGCCGAGACTCCGATGCCCAAGCATTTGCTTTCCAAGGAAAATATGATCGAGTACTTAGATAAGCTTTGTAAAGAAAACTCCCATTCCATCGGTCATACTCTATCGAGTCAGACCAATCAGATCAAAGCGGTAGGTATGTGCGACTTTGTGTGCGACTACCTCGACAAGCTTCAGAATCCCGAAACCGGTCTTTGGGACGAAAATCCTGACTACACATCTATGTCCGGTATCATTAAGGTGGGCTCCTTCTACGGTGGCTCCGGTAGGCGTATCAATTATGCAGGGAAGATCATCGACAGCGCTATGGACGTTATATGCTCCGACGTGAATCCTCTCTGGGGAATTTACGTGTTCAACCCCTGGGGCGCGCTCGGTACGGCCGTCAGGACCCATATTGCCGAGTACAATGGCGATCCGGAGGTTGCTCGCGAAACCTATGCGAGGGTCTATGCCAGAGTTCCCGAGATGATCGATGCGACCATAAAGAAGATAGGTCTTTTCAGAAAGCCCGACGGCTCCTTCTCTTATGAGCAGCAGCGTTCCGCCCCCACCACCCAGGGCGTACCCGTTTCGCTTGGACTCTACGAGGGGGACATTAACGGTACCGCAGTTGCAGTTCATTATTTGCTCAGCTCGCTTTTGTCGGCTCTCGGTCTGTCGAAGATTCCTATGTTCAACGAAAACGATTACGAACGATTTATGAAGGTGCTCAAAAACGTATCTGATAATACGCGCTTTTGCTGAGGTGCTTTATGATTTTTGATGTAGAAAGAAAAAATAACGCTTCTGCTCTCTCGCCCGATTCCGATGCGTGGAAATGCAGATTTGATCCGGTTGAGGAAAAGGCCGGCAAGGCTGTAGCCGATGCCGTACGTAAGCTTTACGATTTTTACGGTAAGGAATTCCCACTGTGGATAGCGAGCCTGTATGACAAGACTTGCGGTGCGTTTTATTACGCTGACAGTGCTCGCGATAACGAGAGCTTCCTGCCTGATTCGGAGAGCACGTGCCAAACCCTTGCTATGCTCGGCTTCCTCGGTATGTTCCCGAACCCTGCCGACGCTATTCCTGATGAGGATAAGCCGAAGCTGATAAAATTTATCGCCGATATGCAGGATCCCGAGGACGGATATTTCTATCATAAGCAGTGGGGAAAGAGTATCCCACCCACGAGAAAGGGCCGCGACCTGTCCCAGTGCATTGAGCTTCTTGCCCTTATGGGAGAAAAGCCGAAATATCCTACCGCCCTTGAGCGCCTTGCGGTTATCGCCGCATCCGATAAAAAGGTAGCGACCGCAATGCCTGCGCACCTTCTTTCAAAGGAAGCGATGACCGAGTACCTTGACAAGCTTTGCGAACTGGATTCACATTCCGTCGGTCACACCCTCTCCAGCCAGGCAGATCAGATCAGAGCGGCGGGGCTGTTTGATTTCGTCTGCGATTATCTTGACAGACGGCAGAACCCCGAAACGGGTCTTTGGGACGAGAAGCCCGATTATACCTCGATGTCCGGTATTAAAAAGCTTGGCTCCTTCTACGGCTCCGATCGCCGCATCAACTACGCGGAAAAGATCATAGATAGCACAATAGACGTTATCTGCTCCGATGCCGATCCTCGCTTTGGCATATACGTATATAACCCCTTAGGGACGCTCGGTGTTGCCGTGCGTACTCATATCGCTGCATCGGGGAATACCCCTGAGGTGGCAAGGGAAACCTATGCTAAAATATACGCCCGCGTTCCCGAGATAATAGATGCAACCATCAGGAAGCTCTCCCTGTTCAGAAAACCGGATGGCTCCTTTTCCTATGAGCAGCAGCGCTCAGCACCCAGAACGCAGGGCGTGCCTGTGTCGCTGGGACTCTTTGAGGGGGACGTCAACGGAACCGCCGTTGCGGTACATTATCTTCTCAGCGCCCTTTCTGGCACGCTTGGTATTCCCGCGGTGCCTATGTTTAATAAAAACGACTGTGATAGATTTATGGCAGCTTTGAAAAAATAATCCGTAAGGAGGCTTAAAATGAAAAGAATACTTTACATATTTCTTGTTTCAAGCGTTGCTTTGTTATCTCTTACTGCCTGCCTGGTGATACCGGGAGGTGAAAATCCCACGGATGTTACGATCTATGAGCCGAACGGCGCATTACAGATCGTGCGCGGTGCATCACTCGGAAGTGAGGAGAGCACCGAGGCGCAAAAAACAATATTTGACGCTATAGTACAGCTTGTCCCTGCAGCTGAAGAGAAGACCGATCTTTATGCGGCGGGAGATCACGAGATCGTCGTTGGCGGCTCCTACAGAGAGGCGAGCAAAAAAGCCAAGGAATATCTTGAGGATAACGTCACTTTGCCCGCCGATGGCGATAAGATGGCGTATCTTATATATTGCTATGACGGCTCGGTAGCCATAGTTGCCACCGATGACAGAGCCCTCGTCCCCGCCGCTGAGTATTTTGTTAAAAATTATCTCACATCCTCGACCCTTGTGCTCAAGAGTGACCACGCGTATATAGGCGAAATTATCTATTCTGACTATCTTGCACAGCGAGAAGAGGCGGAATGGGCCGGTAGGTTTGACAAGGCCTATGCCGTTATGGGCAAGGATGCGGCCGACGCTCTCGTTCGCCTGTACGATTACTACGGAGATGAAACCTGTGAATGGCTTGCAGGTCTTTACGATTCAGAGATCGGAGCCTTCTATTATTCCGCCTCCGCAAGAGATAATTACCCCTTCCTTCCCGACGTCGAGAGTACGGCGCAGGCACTCGGCTTCTTCAAATTCTCGGGTATTATGGGTAGCGGCACCAGCGTTGAGCTGTTCAAGCAATTTCCCGATGACATACGTGAGGGCTTCTACAATTTTGCGCTTTCTCTGCGCGCCGATGACGGATATTTCTATCATCCTCAGTGGGGAACTAATATAGGCTCCTCGCGTAAGGGCCGTGACTACGACCAGGCCAACAGCCTTCTTACCTGGTTTGCCGACGTATCGGCAACCTCTGCGGCTTCTCGCGTGGTAAGCTCCCAGATAGTTGCTACCGCAACCCCGAGCCTTCCCGAATGGATGACCGCCTTCACTACGGGTGATACCACAAAGACCGATGAGTATCTTGATAACCTGAAGGTGCATCAGGATTCTCACTCGGCAGGTCACACGCTTTCCTCCCAGACCTCACAGATAAAGATGGTTCCCGGACTTTACGATTATATCTGCGATTACCTTGATGCAAAGCAGGAGGAGATACAGGCGCAGCTCCGCGAGGAAGGCAAGCCCGAGAACGGTCTTTGGGAGCTTGAGGCAAATTACCGCTCCCTCTCCGGCCTTATCAAGATAGGCTCCTTCTACGGTTCCCGACAGATCAATTACAGCGATAAGATGCTTGACGGCGCAATATCCGTTATACTCTCGGATAAGACCTCCGAGGCCGAGCTTTCCCAGATAGTTTACATCTTCAACCCCTGGGGCGGACTTTCGGTCTGCGTCAGCAATCAGCTTTCCGCAAATAAGGCGGCGCGTGATGCGGGACTCCCCGAGCCCAACGATATGTCTGCCACATATCAGAAGATTTACGACGCCTTCCCCGAGATGATTGACGTTACTATACAAAAGCTGAATCTCTTCCGCCAGGAGCAGGGCTCCTACTCCTATTATCAAAGCGGCTCTGCGCCTACAACCCAGGGCGTGTACGTATCTCTCGGCGTGCCCGAGGGTGACGTAAACGGAACTATCTGCGCTATAGATTACACTCTTGATGCTATATTCGGTTCAATAGGAATTTCAACGATACCTCTTAACAGAACGACTCAGTTTGCCGAGGTGCTCGCGATTATGACCGATGGCGGCGCGATCGTGAAGAACCCCGTGGCCGAAAAGACCGAGCACACCTTCGATGATGAAAATATTTCTTATCTCATCGACGTGTCCGGTGTTACAAGTGAGATAAAGACCGACCCCGATAACGGTGAAAATACCGCTCTTTCCGTTTTTACACCCGACGGAACCTACGGCTCAATGACGATCAATTCCGATTACGTTATGGGCACCGAGAAGAGCTACGTTTTTACTGCTGATATGTACTTTGTCCCCGATAGCTTCTCTTCATCCGCGGGGCAGACTACCTCGCATCAGATATATTTAAGCTCCGGTAGCAAATCTGCCTATATGCTTTATATCGAAGTAAAGGGCAACAGAGTTTATATCAAGGACAATTCCAACGCGGCTACAATGTCCTCTGCCAACGGTACTGATCTTACCTTTGTTTGCGAAACCGGCGAGTGGTTCAATCTTCGCGTCGAGTATTACCCGATGGGTGACGGTACAATGAAGGCGAAGATATTCAAGAACGATACTCTCCTTGCTATCAGCGAAAATCATTACGAAAAGGATAAGGGCGCTGCCGCTCCTCAATCCGTCAAGAAGGTGAATATCACCTGCTTGACCAGGACCACCTCCGAGCTTTTGCTCGATAACGTAATGTGCTACGGCGATGACACCGCCTTTGCCGGTGAGGCTCCCAACGAGGCCGAAACCGTATTTGACTTTGAGGACGGAAAACAATCAGCCTTCGTCACCTCCTCTGCCGGCACAACCACCGTTGAGAACGGCGAGCTCACCTTCACCTCTGAGGCGGGTGTGCTTGGCAATTCGCTGACCTTCCATCCCTTGAGCTATCTCGGTAGCGCAAGCTGCTTCAGCTTCTCTGCGAGAATTATGATAGAGGAGGGAACGGACAGCGGAATAACCCATCAGATGTTCTTTAGGAAGGACAATGTCTCCGGATATCTCGTAGTTATCAGGGTCGATTCCGGCAAGGTGATTGTCGAGGATCACAGCACTGACGGCTCAAATCCCACCGTCGTTATTTCCTCTATGGTTGCCGACGTAGGCGAGTATTTCGACCTCCGCGTTGAAAGCTATCCGATATATGAGGAAAACGAGGATACCGGTGTCCTCGAGCTCAGCACTGTGAAGTACCGCATTTATGCCGACGAGGTGCTTCTCGGAGAGAGCGAGAACTGCTACGTGAAGTCCGGCGGAACCGTCGTGAAGAACAGCATTGTGAATAACGTGTATATCCTCGCGCTGAGAGCCCCTGCATCAACCCTTGTATTTGACGAGGTGTCGATGTACTTTAGCCAGGATATACAATACGAGGAACAGTAAAAAAATGAGGGGTGCTTCGGCACCCCCTTGATTTATGGAGAAATTATGATTACAGAGAACAATACAGTACTTAGAATAACAGCAAGAACACCTGATCTTCCCGTGACGGTCGAGCTGGAATCTACCCGGTTTATAGACTACGTAAGATTTGCGGTTACCGACAGTACGGGATGCGAGCTTGCCATAGGAGAAGCTATGGGGATACTCGACCGCGCCAGCTTTGAGTTCCTTGCCGACGGTGAGCTTTGGACACCCGATGTCCCCGTTATGTATACCCTTTCCGTAAGCGTTACTTACGCAGACGGTAGCGTCGAGGAAATAGCCGATCGCTTTGGCTACCGTACGATTTCTTCCGACGAAAGGTATATATACCTGAACGGCTACCCCTTCTATATGCGCGCTTACATCAGAGGCGCCGCCGCTCACGAGCACGGAAATCTTGCGGGACTTTCCGAGTATGATTTTTATAAAAAGAGCTTCCTTGCCGCAAGAAGCTACGGCTTCAATGCGGTGCGCTTCCACACCACCGTCCCCTCGGAGGAATGCTTCAGAGCCGCGGACGATACGGGCGTTCTCGTCCATATTGAAATGCGCACGCGCAAGGATAAGTACGATAACCTGAAGGAGATGCTGTATGGCAAGGATGTCTACCTTACCGACGAGGACATTAACGGGATCGTCAACCGTTTGTATAATCACCCCTCCTTTATGGTCTACTGCATAGGTAACGAGCTTCGTCAGCCTGCTACGAAGCCACGTATCCGTGAGATCGCGGAATATATAAAGGAAAAGGACCCCTCAAGGCTATTCATTGACACCTGCGCTCACGGAGAGTACGACAGAGATTACGTCGACATCGACGTTCAGCATATGAGCTATTTCTTTCCCTACGGAAAAAATGCCGATATGTTCTCGAATACCGATAACCTCCTTTGCTTCGGTACCGCTCGCGGTATTGATATGAGCACCGAGGACGATGGTGCTGTGATCCGTCGCGGAATATCCTTTGGTCGCCCATTGATCGCCCACGAAATATGCCACTACACCGCCTGGCGCGATTTTTATGCCTTGAAGGAAAAGTTCGCGCAGTACGGTGCACCTGCTCCCTGGTGGGTGGACGAGGAGATCAAGATGCTGGAGGCGAAGGGCTATAAGGATAGCTTTGCAAAGCTTTATGCACATACCAAGGCCTTCCAGCTTCGTTGCTGGAAGACGGCTCTTGAAAATCTCCGCGCCTCCGAGCTTCTCTCGGGCTTCCATATGCTTCAGTTTGCCGATACGGATAAATATGAGAATTCCAACGGAGTTGTGGATTGCTTTGACGATTATGCCGGCGTGCCGCAGGACGTATTCCGCGCATTCAACGGCGATACTGTTATCCTTGCCAGACTTGAAAAGCAGATATATACCGAGGGGGAAACGGCCCATGTTCCGGTGCTTCTTTCCAGATATACCATTGACCCGGAGCCGGTAGCGGATTTCAGCTTCACCCTCGGCCTCGGCGACGATGTTTTGCGCCGCGGAAGCATGGCAAAGGTGGACACCGACCGTTGCGGACTTTATAGACTCTGCAAGCTTGAAATAAAGCTTCCGCCCGTCGCCGAGCCGAAGAAGCTCAGGCTCACCTGTAAGCTCGAATTTTCCGATTCCTGCTATGAGAATAGCTGGGATATGTGGGTGTTCCCGAAATATGAGTGTCCTCTCTCGGTTTCCGCTCGCGCTGATATGTCGGAGAGCTATCTTAACACAGTCTGCCGCTTTGATGAAAATTCAAGCCTCACAGTCACCGATAAGCTCGATGATTCCCTCTTTGATAGACTTATGCGCGGCGAGGACGTGCTTCTCATTTATCGCACCGATTGGACGCGACATCTCTTGCACAAGGGTATGACGGCTCCGAAATATGCCTTCCGTTGCGTTTGGGATAGATACAAGGGCGTTATATGGGACAGAGGCACGCAGAATGGCGGCTACGACGAGAGGGAGCTGCTGACGCGCTACGGCTTCCCTGCAGACGGAGAGCTGAATTACCACTATTACTCGCTGGTGGACGATTCCGATAAGATAAATCTTGACGATTTTCCCGTAAAGGCGCGCTCGCTTGTGAGCGGAATTGATAAGGCCGTACGCGATCGCTTCGACCCGAAGAAGTTCGGCCTTCCAGAGCTTATGTACGATAGAACGATGCGTAATTTCTCCTACGCCTTTGAGCTTTCGGTGGGCTGTGGCCGTCTGCTGGTTACAGGCTTTAATTTCACAGCCGCCGATCAGGGGGACCCTGCGACGCTTGCCATGCTTCGCACGCTTGTGTCTTATATGTGCTCTGAGGACTTCGCTCCCGAAGCGAGCCTTACCGTAGACGAGCTTCGAAGCTATCTCGCCGCCGTTGCCGCAGAGGGACCGCAGAAGGAGCGCATGATGACTCAGTATTGGCAGCTTGACGCCGAGCCCGTAGAATCTATGCACTATTGGACCGAGTCCGAAAAATATCTTCGTGAATAATACTACTACCGACGTGACGCATCTTCCTCGGCATCAAAACCTTGGGAGATGCGTTTTGCTTGTTGACAAAGATCCCGCATCATGCTAAAATAAAAGAGTGAATTAGCCATTTTGGAGGGCGTAAAATGATAGAAAAGGTAATTCCCGATTATAACGACGACAACCCCAATCCCAGAGAATATGAGCTCCTCGCGGACGGCACCTGGCGTATGACTATGGATATCGTCGATAGCTGGTTTTCCTATTCGCTGGATTACAAGGAAGGGCGTGTATCAGAGATGCTCGGCTTTGAAAAGAGGGATGACGGCAGCTACGGGGTAGGGGTATATGAGGCCGGACCGATGCTTGTGATTCCGTCTGAATACAAGGGCATCGCGGTCACCGCAGTCATCCAGCCTCACTATCCTGAGGATTGCCACCTGGAGGCGGTAGAGGAGATAGTTTTGCCCGATGGAATACAGCGGCTCGGCTCGGAGTGCTTTTCCTATTGCGCATCGCTTTCGCGAATAAATATACCGGAGAGCGTGACCGAAATCGGCAGATTTGCCTTTGCCGATTGCGAGGCGTTAAAGCGCCTGCGGATCCCGAGTAGCGTGGTGAGTATTGGGGAATATGCTTTCCCCGAGTGGGTCGAGCTGATACGGGAGTGATAGTGCGTAAAGCAGTGCTTCTTTTCGGTAAAATCGTTCGAGATTTTTTTCCTTTATTGACACACCGCCCTGCCCGTGTTAGAATTAAACAGTAATTATCAGTATCAAGGAGGCTGGACATGAATCTTTTGGGACGCGCTATGGATAAAGACTTTTGGCGGCAAGTGCGCGAGAGTAAGTGCTATGAGCAATACCGAGCCGATGCTATGAAGCTTTGGAGCAAGCATTGTGAGGGGAAGGAGATAATGGCGCTGAGATACAGCGATTTCAAGCTCTTTTTCACAACCGGAAACCGTAAGATATACGAGGAGACCTATTTTACACGCCGCCTTGCACTGGATGCCTCGGCGATCCTTGCATTGATATATCCCGAGGAAGAGAAGTACATCCTTCGCTTGATGGATCAGATATACGCCATCTGTGACGAATATACCTGGTGCTTGCCTGCTCATCAGGGGCAGATCGACAAAAACGATAACTGCCATATAGATCTGTTTGCCGCTGAGACCGGCTTTGCGCTTGCGGAAATATACACAGCACTTGCTGACAGGCTCGATCCGTTAATTAAAAGCCGCATCGTGACCGAGATCGAGAGAAGGATATTTGCTCCTTACGAGAATATAAGGCCCTATGGCCATTGGGAGACCTGCACGAACAATTGGAATGCGGTCTGCACGGGCTCGATTGCCTGTACCTATATGCTGCTGAATCCGGAGAAGGCGGAGGCACTCTTCTCTCGCTTTGAGCGCGCGATGGAGACATATCTTTCCGGCCTTGGAGATGACGGAATATGCGGCGAGGGCTGCGGTTATTGGAAGTACGGATTCGGCTTCTTCACCGTCTACTCCGATATGGTAAAGACCTTTACAAAGGGCGCTGTCGATCATTTCGCCGAGCCGAAGGTGAAAACGGTTGCCACTTATCTTCAGAAGATGTTCCTTACCGACAATGTGTCGGTAAACTTTGCCGATTCAGGCAGGACTCTTAACTATCAGTTAGGACTACAGCATTATTTGAAGAGCGTTTACCCCGAAGATGTGCTCGTTTATCCCGCAAAATATTCCTATATACACGACGGATGCGGAAGATTCTGCCTTGGTCTGCGTTCTGCGACCTGGTTCTCGGAGGAATACTTTGAGCACCCCGATTCCGTAGACACCCCCTTCGAATTCTTTGCTGATCAGAGCGAGTGGTTTATAAAAAAGACTCCTTTCTACGGCCTTGCGGCCAAGGGCGGCCACAACAGGGAGCACCATAATCATAACGATGTTGGTAGCTTCATTTACGCCAAGGGGGACAGGCAAATACTTGCCGATCCCGGCAGCGGCACCTACACCCGTCAGTACTTTAAGGACGAGTCCAGATATACCGAGATATTTGAGCCCTCCTCTGCGGCTCATAACGTGCCGATAATCGACGGTGGCCACCAGAAGCACGGCATGGAATACCGCGCCATCGGTACTCGCGTGGAAGACTCTACCTTTATTACCGATTTTGCAACGGCATACGGTAACGACGGCCTTACATCTCTTGAACGCCGTATCGCTTGCGCCGATGATTTTGTAAGCCTTACAGATAGCTTTTTGTGTGTCGGAGAACACGGGCTCACCGAGCGCTTTGTTACCTTCATCAAGCCTGTCATAGAAGACGGCAGGATAGTACTTGAGGATGCGTGTGTTGAGCTCTTGACACCCTGTGAGATATCTGTCAGCGAGCAGAGCGTGAGAGGTGTTGAAACAGCCTATCTTATAGATATGAAGCTGCCCGCCGGCGCTGTGACCTTCAGCTGTAAAATAAAATAAAAGCAAAAAGCGAGCTTCTGTGTGAAGCTCGCTTTTTTGTGTAAAAATGTCAAAATGTAAATATATATAGTCAAAATATTAAATTTCAATCTCCAAGGACACGGGACAATGATCGCTTCCGAAGATATCGTTGTGTATCTCGGCACAGCGCACGCTCTCCATCAGTCGCTCTGAAAGTATGAAGTAATCCAGTCGCCAACCCGCGTTGTTTTCTCTTGCCCTGAAGCGATAAGACCACCAGGAGTACCTAACCTCCTCCGGATGCAGGCGTCTAAAGCTGTCGGCAAATCCCGCAGAGAGTAGCTCGGTCATCTTACCGCGCTCCTCGTAGGAGAAGCCTGCGTTGCCGATGTTGGCCTTCGCGTTCTTTATATCGATTTCCTCGTGGGCAACGTTAAGATCGCCGCAGTATATCACCGGCTTTTTCTTATCAAGAGCCAAAAGATACCCACGCATATCGTCCTCGAACTCCATTCGGTAGTCAATGCGCTTCAGCCCGTCCTGAGCGTTGGGAACGTATGCCCCTACAAAATAAAAGCCATCGAATTCCAGCGTGATTACCCGCCCTTCGTCTGTGTGCTTGCCGTCTATTCCGTATTCGACGGACAGAGGCTTTTTCTTTGAGAATATAGCGACTCCGGAGTAGCCCTTCTTCTCGGCGGAGAACCAAAAGGAGTCGTACCCTTCAGGGGAAAAATCCGCCTGCCCGGGTTGCATCTTGGTCTCCTGAATGCAGAATATGTCGGCGTCCATCTTATCGAATATATCGGCAAAGCCCTTGCCGAGCACGGCTCTGAAGCCGTTTACGTTCCATGATACAAATTTCATATGCGTCACCGTCCTTTTATCTATATAATATCACGCCGCCACGATTTTGTCAACGCCCGGGACTTGCATTTTTCTACGGCGGGTGATATAATTAATAGGAAAGAGAGGAGCCGCTATGAAAATAATTGCAAGAATACATAACGATTTCAAAGAAAAGTTTGGCATTCCACGTCAGAGCGGTATCGCAGACACTCTGGAAAGCAGGATCGTTTTTGAGCCTGAGTACCGCGTACCCGAGTCCCTGCGTGGTATAGATGGGTATTCGCGTCTGTGGCTCATTTGGCAGTTTTCGGAGGCAGTGCGTGAGGATTGGTCACCTACGGTAAGACCGCCTCGCCTTGGTGGCAATAAGAGAGTGGGCGTTTTTGCTACCCGTTCTCCTTATCGTCCCAATCCGATAGGCCTCTCCTCGGTTGCTCTTATCCGCGTTGAGCACACGAGGACGGAGGGGGATGTGCTGGTGGTCGGAGGTGCAGATCTGCTTGACGGAACACCCATTTATGATATAAAGCCCTATCTTGCCTTCACCGACAGCCACCCCGATGCTATCGGCGGATTTGCCGATGAGGTGCGCGACTACCGCCTTGAGGTGGACTTCCCGGAGCATTTGTTGAATAGAGTTTCCGAGTCAAAGCGGGCCGCTTTAATTTCCGTCCTTGAAGGAGATCCGCGCCCGTCCTATAAGTCCGACGGTGACCACGAATACGGAATGCGCTATGCCAATTATGAAATATCCTTTAAGGTATCGGACGGCGTTATTACCGTTACCGAGGTAGAAATACGTTAAATCAAATGCCCGACGCGAAAGCATCGGGCATAATATTATTTGTGATATCTTTTTCCTGCCAGAATGGTGAAGGATCGGTATAACGCCTCCATCAGAATGACACGCATAAGCTGATGAGGGAAGGTAAGGTCGGAAACCGATAGCTTTACGTCGACGGCACGCTTCACGTTGTCGGAAAGCCCATGCGACGAGCCTATGATGAGGGCGATCTTACCGCATTCGTCATTGTACTTTCCAATGAGTGACGCAAGGGCAGGGGAGTCGAAGCGTTTTCCTTCTACGCAAAGAGCGATTGTCGCCGCCCCCTTTGGTACTGCTGCCAGAATCTTTTCTCCCTCGGCATCGAGCGCTCTGGAGATTTCGGAGCCGTCGTCCTCGTTGGAAATCCGTTCCTCTTTTATATTGATCTGTTCGACTCTCGCATACTGTGAGAGCCGTTTTTCGTATTCGCTGACTGCCTCTGAGAGATACTTTTCCTTCAGGGTGCCAACGGTGATTACGGTTATACGGCTCATCGTCTGATCCTCGCAAGCTTGCCGATTCCTTCTTCGAGCTTTTGGCAAAGTGTTTCGATCTCCTCGGTGGTGTTGGTGTGTGAAAGACTAATACGTATAGAACAGTCTGCCTCTGCGGCGGAACGGCCAAAGGCCACCAATGCTGATGAAATGTGTCCGGTATTAGAGGAGCAGGCCGAGCCGCTGGAAACGTAAATCCCGAAGGAGGACAGATAGTGCAGCATGGTCTCACTTTTGATGTTTGGTAAAGTTATATTTACAATATGCGGCACGGAAGTCTTGGGGATGGTAATTGATATCTCGGGTATTCCTTCAAGCTTGCAGATAAGCTCGCGGCGCAAATTCGAGAGATATGCGTATCTCTGTCGCAGGCTCTCTCTACCGAGCCGCACCGCTTCTCCAAAAGCGCAAATGCCGGGTACGTTTTCGGTTCCCGAGCGCAAGCCACCCTCTTGGCCACCGCCGAGAATTAACGGAGCAAGTCCCTTGGAGCGTATGATTCGGTTGTCGATAACTAAGGCACCCACTCCCTTAGGCCCCTCGATCTTATGTGAGGATACGGTTATCATATCGGCACCGCAGGAGACCTTCGTGAAGGGGAGCTTCATATAGCTTTGAGTGGCATCGAGGTGTATAACAGCATCCGGACAGGCGAGCCTTGCGAGCCTTGCCGCCTCTGCGGTATCGTAAAGTGCTCCCGTTTCGTTGTTTACCATCATCATAGTGAGCAGGATCACGTCGGGAGTAAGCTCGGCACGCAATGCACCAAGGTCTAACTCACCTCCGCGCGTGGGAATCTTGACCACCTTGAAGCCGAGGGCGCTGAGTCTGCTCAACGGCTCGTTTACAGATGCGTGCTCGCTGTCGGTGGTGATGATTTTTTTACCGGCGAAGCGTTCCTTTGAAAAGGCTCTGCCGAGAATTGCCAGATTGTTAGCTTCACTGCCCGAGGCTGTAAAGACTATCGATGAATCCTTAGCTCCAAGTGAAAAAAGAATTTCCTCTCTGGCGGCGTGTATCAGCTTTTCCGCATCGAGGCCCAGCTTGTGCAAAGAAGACGGATTTCCAAAGCTGGCGCGAGATGTCTCAACGTATTTTTCCAGCGCCGCCTCGGAGATCCTTGTTGTAGCGCTGTTGTCAAAGTAGATTTCGTTCATCAGAATTTTACCTTCTCGAGGATCGCGGTGATTTCATCCAGATGCTGAGAGTATTCGTCCTCCGTGGCTGTGTAGGTGAATACGTAGCCGTTCCAAAGATCCACGCCCATAACCTGATACACGTGATAGACAGTATCTCCGTATACGTAGGTGTACTCGTAGGATGCTACCATGTCGGACTTGAGATCGCCGAGGACTACGGCTATACCGTCACCGTCGGTGTTGGTGTTATTTACTGCAATTTCGACTATGTCGGTAACAAAGCCGGACAGCTCCTCGCGGCGCAGATTCCAATATTCTCCGATGGACACACCCGTACCCGTCGCTTTTGTCAAGGATACGTTTGCCTTGTCGTTTATTTTAGCCGTCGTGAGAGTGCTGGTATCCACGATCTCATAATCGGCAGGAAGAAAGAGCTCGAAGCCTGTCACGGATTTATCGGTCACAAGGACGTAACCGTCCTCATCCTGAGGAAGCTTTTCGGACTCTGCATCGGTCGTTGCTTCCGTAAACCTAAAGCTGTCGATAGAAAGCTGTACCTGCTCAAGATAAGTCCTGTATTGGGAGCTCTCGTCATTTACGTCACCGTAGGAGTTATAGGTAAATATATATAGGCTTCCTTCGTGCTTTACGAGTATTTGCATACACGCCATCTCGTGCTCACCAACGGTGTACGTGTAGAGATATTTGTGCGCCTCCTTGGCATTGCCGAAATTGCACGCCTCTCCGCGCTTTATGACGTTTGGCATGTAGGGTGCTGCTTCAAAGCTTTTGTCAAAATAATCGTCAAGCGTACCCTCAGGCATAGCGGCCTTAGCAAAGCTGATGCTCGTATTATTTATAGGGGAAACGTAGCATGCGCTGATACCTGCTCTGTTGGATACAGTCCAGCCCTCCGGGCCGTAAAAAACGTATCCGCACGAAGCGCTTTCATCGACTATTTGCAGACCTTCCGGAACATCGTCCTTGCTATTGGAGCAGGAAACCATCATTCCGGTGCAAAGCAGCATTAACAACAAAATCGTCAATATCTTTTTCATTTGTAAACTCCTATTTACATTTTAGACTTAATACACACTTTTTGAATAAATCCCCACGTTCTTCGAAGCTCGAAAATTCGTCGTAGCTTGTAGCAGCGGGAGATAACAGAAGCGTTCCGCTTTTTATGCTTTTTAGCGCATAGTCAACCGCTTCTGAAAAATGAGAAAACCGTATCGTGTTGGTGTAGGATGACAGAGTAGCTTCTATTTCTTCGGCACATTCTCCGAAGAGTATCACGCAGACGGCATATTTTTTTATAGGTGCTATAAGGGGGTCGAAGCCGACACCTTTGCTCCGCCCGCCAAGCAACAGAGTAAGGGGGCGATCTAAAGACATGATGGTCTGAGCCGTGCGTGCCGGCGTAGTGTCTATTGAAGAATTTACGTATTCGATACCGTCCTTGACCAGTACCGTCTCACACCTGTGGGGAAGACCGGTAAAGTTCTCCGCGACGGCTCTTGCATAACCTGCTGTCACGTATCCGTCGGTAAGGGCCAAAGCGGTTAGAAGGTTCTTTATGTTATGTGGCTCGCGCCGTTTGATAACCGATTTGGGGAAAACGGGCAGACCGTTTTTGCATATGCACCCGTCCTCGACGGTATAGTAGATCTCCGCCAAAATCTCCGATTTTAAGGAACGATAATTACGTGACGTTGAGGTTATGCCAAAGCACGGATGTGCCTTCGCCGCCCGGTATCCTTCTTCGCAGTCGGCAGAGAGGACTGTCGCCTCGGCACGGTTAAGCAGCTTCATTTTTACGCTGCGATACTCGCCGTAGTCCTTGTGCCAGTTGAGATGGTTTGGAGTGATATTGGTCAGCGCCGCGCGGGTCACGGTCGGCTCTATATAGGTAAGCTGAAAGCTTGATAGCTCGCAGACGAATGCGTCGTGAGACTCGCCGAGTGTTGCCACCATCGGTACGCCTATATTTCCGCATAGGCACACACTGGGAAAGCGTTGGCGAAGCAGCAGTGACACGAGAGTGGCAGTCGTGCTTTTTCCGTCGGAGCCGCTTACTGCAAATACAGGTGCCGCAACGTTTTCGAAAAACAGCTCTGCATCAGAGGTGAGAATAACGCCACGCTCGCTTGCCGCGATAAGCTCAGGTCTGTCCCGTCTTACCGACGGTGAGAGGATAAGAACGTCCTCATCTAACCCCTTCAACGCTGAGCCGCCTGTAAAAAATCGGGTTATGCTCACATCGCCGCATGGGAGATCAATCTCCCTGTCAGAGCGCAGAACGATTTCTGTTTCCGACGGCAACATTTTCATTATAGCAATATTTGATTTGCCAAGACCGAAAAATCCCACTTTTTTATACTTCCCGGATAATAAGGAATCAAGCATCCCCATTCTAAGCCCTCCGAGTCAATACATATTACATTATATATTGTATGCGATTTTTCGTCAATAGGTAAGAATCAAAATTTACAAAAATAAAACAACCTACGTTATACGGTAAAACGTCTTGCATATCCGCATTTTCGGCACAGCTCCTCAGCGGCACAACGCTTTTCGAAGCCTTTGCGTATAGATACTGCGCGCTCGCATTCGAGAATTGAACCGAGCGGAGCCTTGAAAACATTTCCAAGCGCCAGCTCACCGTCGTGATCAAGACAGCAGGGAACCACCGTTCCGTCTGCAAGAATGCCTATATGATCACCGAGTCCGTAGCAGTATACTCGCTCGTCACCGAGCGGGGCACCAATGTCGGGCCAATCGAATCGCTCGCCGTACTCAAGATGGAGCTTGTCGCGTATACGTGCACCGCGTACCCCCTCGTGCCATTCCTCGGTAGGGAAACGCTGCTGCAGCCTCTCGTATACGACGTCGTTTTTGCCTTCGTCGTGCCCTTTATTCCAAAGCCGCAGAACGGTGAGAATTCCCTTTTTTGAGGCGTGGTCGGCAAAATCTATACAGCCGTCAAGATATTTGAGATGCCGGCTACCGTCCCCGTTCTCAAAGCTGTGGATAGAAATATTCACCTTGTAAATTCCTGAATCCAGCAGTTCATCTGCACGTTCGGTGAGAAGGGTGCCGTTAGTGGTTATAGCACATTTGAAGCCATGAGAGGTCGCGTGCCTGATGAGTGACGGAAGGCCCGGATGGCAGAGCGGCTCGCCCATTACGTGGAAATACAGGTAATCGGTGAATGGCCGTAAGGCTTCGGTAGCTATGGCAAATTCGTCTTGGCTCATACGTCGCGGAGTCCGCTTTGTTCCCGGACAAAAGGAACAATTTTTATTACAGATATTTGTAATTTCGAGGTACACTCTTGAAAAACGTTTTTTCACAAAAACAGCTCCTTTTGTAAACTAAAGTAGTAAAATCGGGGCCGTTTTATAAAAAAACAGCCCCGGTTGTTTTTTTAGATGACCGAGCTTGTAAGCCGGGTTCTGTACGTCTTGCGGCGTGACAATCATCTATCTTCACTGCGAGTCGCCTCGCAGTTCAAGCCTTGCGGCTCTGCCACCAGGAAAATACGGACGGGCAGTCCGTCGGCCAAGGCCGAATTTCAAGGTGTTGCATCGG
>CAZABU010000017.1:0-614 GCA_964483225.1 uncultured Ruminococcus sp.
GCGGTGAGAATAATACGGCGGATTTCAGATTTTCTGCCCGATTTTAAGGACTGGAAAATCGCAGAATGCTCACTGTCAACAGGAATTATCTCTGCATTATTCTTGCGCGCGAGGTTCATAACTATCTCGCCTGCAATAACGAGCGATTCCTTGTTGGAGAGTGCAAGCCTTTTACCTGCCTCTAGTGTCGCGAGCGTGGGAGCGAGTCCTGCCTCACCAAGTATAGAATTGACTACCGTGTCTGCATTACTCGCTTTAATGCTCTCGCAGATAGCGTCCTTCCCCGAGAACACCTTAACGCTTGTGTCGGCAAGTCGGACTGAAAGCTCGCGCGCGGCAGACTCGTCTGCCATAACTACGGTAGTTGGTGAAAGCCTTCTCGCTGTTTCCTCTGCCGCGATATAGTCGCGGCTGGCAGTAATAAGGTCAACCTTGTATCCGCGCGCAAGGGCTACCTCCTGCGCCTGTCTGCCAACAGAGCCGGTTGCACCGAGAATGGCAATGGTTTTCGTCATAAAAGTTCTCCAATCGGAGTTATTGGTTTCAAAAACCGCCACGCTACCTAAAGTCGCGGCGGTTATAAATCAAAATGTAAAGGGTGGAAAAATCGCATT